>JANQQY010000699.1 GCA_028284845.1 Spirochaetales bacterium | reverse complement strand
ATGCGTTTGGGTGGCTGCTGATGTGGAGGGAGTTGCTGCACCTGTCGGAAAGTGATGACCTTGCCGAGGGAAGCTCCTCGGCATCCATGCCTCGGAGATAGTGACGGATGTGCAGACCGGTCAGGACGACCGGTCCGTGTCGATGTCGGAGAGCCCTTCTTGAGTCTGTCCAGCGAACACGTCATCCACGAGTTTCCGTTGCTCGTTGAATGCGTCGGCGCTCCAATGGGTGTACCCGTCCTGGACATCCGCACTCGACCACCCGAGGGCAGCTCGGATGCGTGCGGCATCATAGCCCTGCTCCCGAAGTATTGAGTTCAGCGTGTGTCGGAATGAGTGCGGCCGGATGTTCCGTTTCACTCGATCAATCTTCGCCTGATTCATTGCCGCCGTGAACCGCTTCGCCCACCACGTGTTCCCGATCCGCTTACCGTCGCCGTAGCAGAAGATCAAGTCAGTATCTCTGGCGCGCGAGCTCCGCGCCCGGTACTGCTCAAGCGCCTTCGCGAGTTGCTCCGGCATCGGCGTGACCCGAGTCTTCCCCCATTTCGGTGGGCCTATCTCATGCCGATCCTTCCACGCCTGGCGAATCTCGATGCACTTCTCCTGGAATCTCACACACTCCCAGGTCAACGCGAGGATCTCTCCCCGACGCATACCCGTGGTCGCCGCCATGAGGAACACGGTGTAGCCGGTCAGGTCACCCCATGGCCCCGGTGGTTCGGCGGGGAAGAGCTTCCTCAGTTCCTCCGCTGTGAAGATCCCGATCTCCTTTGGCTGGTAGCGCGTGGTGCCGATCCCAACCGTCGGGTCGCGAGTGATGTCCTCCCGGAAGTAGGCCTCTTTCAGGATCGTCTTCAGTACTCCGATCGCTTTCTGCACGGTGCGCGTGTACCCCAGCCTCTCAATGAGTCGCTCCCGATAGTCCAGGATGTGCGACCGCTTCAGGGCGGACAGCCGCACCTTCACGACGGGATCGGTCAGTAAGTGATTCTCCATGATCGAGCGCATGTCGCGCACGTGGTAGTGGGTGATGCTCTTGCCCTCGGTAACAAGGCGCTTCACATGCGGGCAGGTCTCCCACACGAAGTACGGCTCAACGTACTTGCGAAGCGTTGGTCCACCCGGCGACTCTGCGGGACCCTCCAGCGCCTCGAGCGCGACGGTGATAGCGTCCGCCTTCGTGGTCTTCCCGCTACTCTTGTAGCTCTTCCACGGTCCGAGTTTGTAGTACCAGTAGGGGCTTCCTGGACGACGAACAACGCTGAATGGCTCCTGCCTGCGCGGCATAGACCCATTCTACTAAAGAAATAATAAATTGCAAATAGATTGCAAGTCGGGAGAAATGTGGAGTGAGCAAGGTCGACGAGACGTAAGTCTTTACAATGCAGAAGATAACCACGCGCCCAACAGGACTCGAACCTGTGACCCTCGGCTTAGAAGGCCGATGCTCTATCCAGCTGAGCTATGGGCGCTCGGAATGGTATTGGGAACCTGCAGGCTGGTGCCTGCAGGCCGGGATGCCGGTAACCACGGGGCAGAGGACGCGGCGGGGCGTCGTTCTGTCCCAAGGCCTCCTTTTGGCAGCCCTGTTCGCGATGCTCTGAAGGCATCGCGGATCGGGATGGCGAGACTCGAACTCGCGATCTCCTGCTCCCAAAGCAGGCGCCTTAGCCACTAGGCTACATCCCGAGGCCGCACCATGCGGCGGACCCATAGTATAGGGTCGGCCATCTTGGCGGTCAATCTTCTGGATTGACACGGGGATTGTGAGGTTTAGGATCAAGGCGTGGTTGATGTTCTGATCGTGGATGACGAACCGCGGACGGTGCGAGGGCTTGCGGAGACGATCCCCTGGCGCGAGCTTGGGGTGGTCGAAGTGTCTACCGCGAGCAATGGGCGGGAGGCGATTGAGGCGCTACGGTTGAAGTCCGCAAAGATCCTGCTCACGGATATCCGGATGCCTCGGATGGATGGGCTCGAGCTCTCCCGCGCGGTCGCGGCTGAGTATCCTGACACGAGGATCATCTTCATGAGCGCTCACTCGGATTTCGCCTATGCAAAAGCCGCGCTGAGTGTTGGCGCCGTTGACTACATTCTGAAGCCGATTGATTCCGGCGAGGTAATCGACGTAATCGATCGTGTGGTTGCGATGGTACGGGGGACCGACGAACCCGTGGGGTCGGTCACCGGCCCGGACGGTCACGCGGCCGTGCCGGATCCGCCGGGCGAGGGTGACCGTCCAATCGCAGGTCCCAGACCTGAAAAGGCAGTTCCCACGGACAAGCGTGTGATTCGCGACATAAAGCGGTTTGTGGATGAGAATCTCTCGCGACCAATCGGTCTCCAGGAGGTTGCGGACGCGGTTCACCTGAGTCCGGCGTACACATCAGCGATGTTTCGCAAGGAATGCGGTACGACGCTCGTTGCCTACATAACAAATCAGAAGATAGATCGCGCGGCGGAGTGGATACGCTTGCGTGACTACTATACGGTCAGTGAACTCTCCGAGCGGCTCGGGTTCAGCGACTATCGTTATTTCACACGAGTCTTCAAGCGTCAGCGCGGGGTCACTCCAACGCAGTTCGCGCGAGAGATGCACGGCCAATGAATGAGAGGCGAAGCCTTGGTCTGCGCTTGATCCGGCGGCGCGTGCTCGTCGCGATCAGCGCGGTCTATCTGGCATTGACTCTGGCCCTGAGCCTCGCCTACCTTGCCCGCGCAGATCGCACTGAACGAGAGCGATTCGCCGAGAGCACGACACTTCTCCTTGATCAATCGATCGAACGTGTGGAGGAGCTTTTCCGTCGGGCTCAGTCGATTGGCGAGACGCTCCGCGCGAATCCTGCGCTCCTCTCAATCCTTCGAAAGACCTATGAACAAACATCGATCTCAGAGGAACTTGAAGACTTCTTCGCTCTCGCAGAGATCCAGAATTCACTGTTGTTTGTAGAGAACGCCTTTGACGTTCGGCTCTGGATTGACAACGATGCAATCTACACACGCGAGCGCCTGCGCTTCTTCTCCACACGCGATCTTCAAGGGTACTTGGATCAGTTGCCCAGTCCGTCGGACTACGCCACGGCGGACTGGCGGCTTCTGGACATAAGAGATCGACTTGCAGTCGTCGCGCTTCTTCCACTTGTGGATTTGATGCAATTCCCCACGCAGATTGGGTATGTGTCCGTGGAGTTTGGTGTTGAGGAGCTCGATATCCTCTTCTCCGAGATCACAGACGAGCTAGGTGGCGCTGTGACGATCTCGCTCGACGGAGAGCAGACCTATTCGGTGGGTGAACCAGCCGGACCTTCACAGGAGCTGTTTCGAGCTGAGGGGATCGGTTCCGGATTTGCGTACGTCTACGAGACCCGCTACCCGTCGCGCGGCCCACTCGACGTCCCAACCCTCGTCTCGCTTGGTGTGATTTGGATCGCCCTCGCAGCAGCCTTCTTCCTCATTGGGTGGTTCGTCGCGAACGAGCGCGGCAGGCATCTCCGGGCGGAGGTGGAGGCCCACCTCGCCCACATCGATCCGCACTTCCTCTACAACACATTGGACGCGATTGCATGGGAGGCGCGACAGGCCAAGGCAGACGAACTGCACCGGATGATCTCGCTCGTTTCGACCTACTATCGACGGACCCACAGTCCCGGATCGTTCACAGCGACGATCAACGAAGAGATCTCTGCGATACGTGTCTTCCTCGATATCCAGATCTTGCGATCAGATGTGAACTGCGATGTAGAGATAGCAATCGACGAAGATACTGGATCGACGTCCGTACCAAAGATGCTCCTGCAACCCATTGTGGAGAACGCCTTTGCGCACGGTGTACTTGAGCGCGACGTCGGCGGTGGGCGGATCAGCGTGACGGCCTCCACCTCCGGCGACTATCGTTGCCTGCGCGTAACGGACAACGGACCCGGAATGTCTCAAGAGAAGGTTGAGCGACTGAATCGCGGCGAGGTCTCCAGAGGCGGCACCGGCGGGTACGGCATCGCAAGCATTCGCGAGAGGATTCGGCTCCACTACGGCCCAAGGGCACGAGTCGAAATCGCATCGAGTCCGGGCATCGGAACAACCGTTACCCTTCGACTTCCCTCGTAGGGCCGAAAGATAGTCCACAATTAACACAAGACCTTCCACTTGTGGGCGCACCAATCCGACCTGAGAATGGGACCATCAATGGAGGTATCACTGTGAAACGACGAGTCATCATCGCTGCGGCGCTTGCCGTCTCGTGCGCCGCGTTGGCGTTCGCTGCAGGAACGGACGAGAACGGAGCCGCGGACGATTCAGGGACGATAACGCTCCGGATCATGCGCCAGTTCGTGGGAGGGATGGATCCGGCGACCGAGCCTGGTGTCCAGGTGATCAACGAGGTCACGGGATACGAGACAGTTTGGGAACTGCTCCCTGCCGAGAGTCCCATGGACAAACTGAATCTGCTCCTCGCCGCCGGGGACGAGTACGACTTCATCTATATCAGTAACTCAAATTCGGCCGTTGTCGCCGACTACGCAACTCGAGGGGTCCTCACCGACCTGACCGACAAGCTCGGCGACTATCCGAATCTGGCAAAAATCCCAGACAACGCGTGGTCGCGCTATACCTTTGACGGACGAACCTTCGCCGTGCCGTCCACCGGTCTTCCCATACCGCAGAGCATCAACTTCGTTCGTCAGGACTGGCTCGACGCGCTTGGCGCCGGCGAGCCGAGCACGCGGCAGGAGCTCTATGATCTGCTCGTTGCCTTCCGTGACGAGGATCCCGGGAACAACGGCGACCGCAATGTGCCTTTCGGGATGGTTGGACCGTGGCATCCGGGACTCGCCTCAACGTTCGGTATCCTCTATCCCCAACAGCTCTCTGAGGGCCGAATCTACGACACGCGTCTGACAGAGGAGTATCGCGACTATCTCAGCTTCTTGAATCGGCTCTACGAAGAGGACCTTCTTGATCCGGATTTCCCGGTCATGACATCGGTTGTGTTCAGAGAGAAAGTTGCGGCGGGTGGCATCGGGGCATTTTCAGGCTGGGTCGACGACGCGGTCTCGCTTCATACGGCGGCTGAGTCTGAGGGAGACATGACCTCGCGGTACACAGCCCTTGAGACGCTCGACGGCCCAGACGGTGTCAAGCGGAACTTCAGCCAGGCTGGTCCCCATAACGTCGGATTTGTGCCAACATCCTCCTCCAAGGCCGACGATGTACTCGGTTGGCTGAACGTCTTTATGGACGATGCCAACTGGAAGGAAATCACGATTGGTATTGAGGGGATCGATCATGAGGTGCAGCCCGACGGTCGAACGTTCCCCATCCTGCCACGGTTTGACGAAATTCGAAGCCGTATGTGGGCGCTCCTCCCGGTGCAGAACGGCGAGCAATACTTCCCGCTCTGGCTCACGCGAATCCGGAAGAACCCTATCTACTTCGGTGTCTATGACCAGATGCTCCCGCAGGTGGACCCGTACAAGGTGGCGAACGAACTAGCCTATCTACCAATTGGCGAGAATCGCGCACAGAACGGACGCCTGATTGAGGACTATATAGAAGAGGAATCGATCAAGTTCATCGCCGGCGCCAGGCCGATCTCAGAGTTTTCTGAGTTTGTGAGTGAGGTCGAGGATCTTGGCATGAACGAGGTGATTTCAGAGATGCAGATCGCCTGGGACAACCGATAGGGCCGTCTCTCATGGAAACCCAGCACGCTGTGCGGCGGCCTCCGCGTCGCACGGCTGCGCTCTCGCGCACCGCGACCCACAGGTCTGATCAGAAGCGTTTTGGGAATGGCGAACTTCTGTTGATGTCGCTCATTCCGTTCGGATTCGTGATACTCTTTCAGTACGTCCCCATGCTGGGACTCGTCATTGTGTTCCAGGACTTTGACATCTTCCAAGGGTTTCGCGAGAGCGAATGGGTTGGCTTTCCGAACTTCGCCGAGGTCTTTGGTGATCGTCGTTTTTGGGCCGTCCTACGAAACACGCTTGTCATCAATATCTACAAGACGATCTTCTTCTTCCCCATCCCCATTGTTCTCGCGATTGTCATCACGGAGATCAAGAACCGTTTCGTGCAGCGTGCGAGTCAGACGATTCTCTACCTCCCTCACTTTGTTTCGTGGATCGTAGTTGCCGGGCTGGCGTTCACGATCTTGGGGAGTAACGGAACCCTGAACCAGCTACGCAGTGCCCTGGGGCTTGAGCGTGTCCTCTATCTTACCCAGCCCGAGCTCTTCCGCGGGATCATCGTCCTGACCGCGATCTGGAAGGAGTCGGGGTGGGGATCGATCATCTTTATCGCCTCAATCATCTCTATTGACCCACAGCTCTTTGAGGCTGCGACTATCGACGGTGCGAGCCGGCTCCGGCGCATCATCAGCATCACCATTCCATCCATCGCGCCAACCATTGTTCTGCTTCTGCTGATTCGACTCGGCTACATCCTGATCTGGGGCACAGAGCAGGTGCTTGCCCTCTATAACCCGACTGTCTACGAGACCGGCGATGTCATTGGCACCTACGTCTTTCGAACCGGCCTTGGAGCACAGCGATACAGCTATTCGGCAACCATCGGCTTCTTCAACTCACTCGTTGGCATGATGATGATCGTCACAGCGAACGCGATTACCCGCAGATTCATGGACCGAAGCATATGGTAACAAAACGGCGAACTGTGGTGAGCGACGGCCTGGTGTCACTGACCCTGGGGATCATTCTTGTCATCGCGATCGTGGCGATGCTCTATCCCTTTGTCACCGTCGTTGCCCAAGCCTTCAGCGGAACCGTCGCGAACATGCGTGGCGAGGTCCGAATCGTCCCACGTGACTTCCAGGTAGATACCTTTGTCTACGTCGTTGGTTCATCGAAGTATTTGCGATCACTCCTCATCAGCGTAGTGGTGACGAGTGTGGGCACCTTGATCGCGCTCACCCTGACGACGCTCGCTGCCTATCCTCTCTCCCGCAGGTACTTCTCCGCCCGCAAGGGGCTTACCATCGCCTACGTGTTCACGATGCTCTTCCATCCCGGCATTGTGCCGATGTATCTCCTGATGCGAGGGCTTGGGCTGCTCAACTCGATCTGGGCACTGATCTTCCCGGCAGCCCTCTCGGTCTACAATATGCTGATCGTGAAGAGCTTCTTTGAGAGCACGCCGGTTGAACTGGAGGAGGCGGCGAAGATCGACGGTGCGTCCAATATGACCGTCTTCTCACGAATCATGCTCCCGCTCGTGGTTCCGACACTTGCGACCATTGGTCTCTTCTACGCGGTGGGTTACTGGAACAACTACATCAACGCACTCTTCTATATAACGCGCTCGGAGCTCGAGCCGCTCCAGATCCACCTTCGGAACATCATCGCGGAGGCGCAGCAGCCCGATCAGGCGCTTGAGGCTGACCTTAGTAGACGGCACTCAATTCAGGGCATCCGGGCGGCTACGATTCTCGCCTCGATCCTCCCTATTCTGGTGGTCTATCCCTATCTCCAGAAGTACTTCGTCAAGGGAATCCAGATAGGGTCGGTGAAAGGATGAGTAGCATGGTCGTACATGAGCCTCGCCGGGAGGTCCCTGTCATAGCAGACGTCGATGTCTGTGTGATTGGCGGGAGCGCCACCGGGGTCTTCGCAGCGGTTCGCGCGGCTCGGTTGGGAGCATCGGTCGCTCTGGTGGAGATGGCGAACTGCTTTGGTGGGACCGCTACGCTCTCCATGGTGAACCACTGGCATCGTATTCACGCGGTCGATGGGACGACGCAGATCATCGGGGGACTTTCGGTTGAGGTCATCGATGAGCTCGTTCGACGCGGGGCCGCGGTGCTCGACGTGAACGAGCGAACGCACATCGAGTACAACACGGAAGTTATGAAGCTCGTCCTTGATGATCTCGTCGCCGATGAGGCGGGAGTTGAGCCGTTCTTTCATTCGCGGTTCAGCTCCGTTCTCATGGACGGAGATTCTATCTCGGCCGCACTCTTGGAGACGAAGTCCGGGCGCGTGGCCATCCGTGCCAAAAACTACGTGGACGCTTCCGGGGATGGTGACCTTGCGGCCGCGGCGGGCGTCCCGTTTAGGAAGCCGACTTCTATCATGCCCGGGACGACCTGCGCAAAGATTGAAGGTATGCCGCCCCGCGATATCTGGAATCTCACCGAGCAGCTTCGGCGACACGGCCCGGAGTTCGGTATTCAGAAAGACAAGGGCTGGTACGGGTTCGTTCCGGATGCCTCCAATGTCTCACTCCACTTCGATCTCCACGTCTTTGACATGGACCCAACCGACGTTCGCTCCCTGACCGCCGCGGAGATGCGCGGCAGGAGGAACGTCGCGCAGGTGATGGAGTTCATTCGCGCCTACGCCCCGCTGGAGACTTCGATCTCCCTCATCGATCTTCCCTCACGAGTGGGAATCAGGGAGTCCCGCCACTTCGAATGCCTCTATCGCCTGACCGGCGATGACCTTCTTGAAGGGCGGGCGTTTGAGGATGGCATTGCCAATGGAACCTATCCGCCCGACCTTCACGATCCTGAGGACGGATCCACGCATCTCAAATTTCTGGACGGGCGCGAACTCCGTTCGTCGTTTACTGCAGAACACATATGGAGCCGATGGAAGCCCGAGGGGGAGCCGTTCGCACCATTCTATCGCATACCCTATCGGTCACTCGTCCCCAGAGGCGTGCGCAACCTCCTCATCGCCGGGCGATCGATCGATGCTGATCCATGGGCCTTTGGCGGCACTCGAGTCATGATCAACTGCAACCAAATGGGTGAGGCTGCCGGGGTTGCATCCGCCCTTGCGTCGAGGGTCGGGTCTGCCGTCCAAGAGATCGACGTAGCCGCTCTGCAATCAACGATGAGGGATGGCGGGTCGATACTTCCAGCGCCGTGACCACCTGGCGCTAACGATCGCCCGCTTCGAAGCGTAGAGAGTCACGAGCCGGTGCTCTCGTAGGTCCGAAGTCCGGCCCGCCAGATCAGCAATGACACGGCAAAAAAAGCGCCCGTTACGAGCGGCAGCAGCGTTGCGATCCACGTGGTTTCGGGTCGATCGAGCAAGATCGCCGCAGGATAGAATCCAGCGAATCCGAATGGAACAACCCACGTGAGCAGCAGCTGAATGGGGTTCGCATAGATCGTAAGCGGGTACTTGGTGAATTCGCTCAATGAGTGAACGCCGTACATGAGCGAGCTCCTGAGTCCGACGACCCAGAACGAGACACTTGCAGAGATGAGGTTGATTGAGAAATGCAGCACTGTTCCGCAGACGATCGCACCGACGGTAAACAGCACCGACCCAAGGCTCCAGCTGAGCCCGACCTGTGCAGCCCCAACGGCAAAAATGATGAGGCCGGTCACCAGATCGCCCACTCCGTGTAGCGCACTGTCGGTCGTCATCACGTAGAGGAGGGGTCCGCCGGGTCTGTGCAGGAACCGATCGAGCTCGCCGAGTCGGATCATACCGTTGATTCGCCAGAGCCCGTTGAAGAGAAGCTCAAACAGGCCGAGCGGAACTCCCGCGAGTCCGTAGATGACCATCACCTCGGCGAGCGTCCAGCTTCCCAACGAACCGACCCGTTCGAAGATGACCCAGACGAAGGCAAGACCAACCGCTTGTCGCAAGACGGTCGCAAGGTTTCCAATCACGAAATCGAGCCGATACTCCGCCTGCGCCTGGACATTCTGTGCGACGCGGAGCAGGTAGATCCTGAGCGGTCGTGTCCTATCCACCGTTCACCTCAAGCCTTCGCGTCGCGAGCCGCCAGACGGCTGCGCCTGCAAGCCACATCACGACGATCCAGGCCGCCTGCACCGCGAGCTCGGCCCACATGCGCTCGCCGCTCACCTGACCAAGGTAGATGATGACGGGCGTAGAAACGATGCCGCGGAAGGGCAGCCACTGCGCGATGGTTCGAAGCCATGCGGGAAAGAAGGCCAGGGGCACAAGCGCGCCCGAGAAGAACTCCACGATGAGGCGCTTGCTATTCACGATGCCGAACACCGATGTTGACCAGAACGAGACGAGGCCGACGAGGAAGCAGATCGCGAAGTTGATCATGAGGCTCAGGACGAGACTGGCAACAAACGCCGCCGCGGCTACCGGGGTGGCAGGGCCGGACATCCCAAAGGCGATCCATCCCACCGTTGCCACGACGATTCCAATCAGGACGCCCTCAACCACTACCGATCCAAGAGACTCTGCGAACCTCGCCATCTGGTAGTTGAGTGGTTTGATCAATTCAAATGAAACACTGCCGTCACGGATCTTTGATGATATAGAGGTTTCGGTCTGGAAGCTGTAGAAGTTCCGCAGGACAAAGCTCACAAAGAGGTAGGTGGTCATCTCCTGGAGAGTAAAGCCCTGCAAGACCGACTCGCCCTGGTAGACAACACGCCATATATAATAGAGGACGAGGATGCGGACGAGCCCCGTCAGGATCCCCGTGGCGAGCGAGAGCCGGTAGGTCAACGCCACCTGTGCCCGTTGAACTCCCAGAGCCGCGTATGCACGGATTGCCATCAGCTAAGTTTCTCCTCGTAGATCGACTTCACGACTGACTCAATGCCGGGATCAGAAAGGCTCAGATCCGCAACGTCCAGAAGGTCGAGGCCGGCGCGCGCCACGTCAGATGTGGCACTCTGCGCCGGGTCAACCGCCAGCAGAACGAGATGCCCGTCGACCTCCAGCGGCTCGACCCCAGGCATCTGCGTGATGGTGTCTACGCTCTGTGGTGAGGGCTCGCTTCGAAGGTCAAATCGAATCTCCTTGTGGAGAGCATGTCTGTCAAAGATTTGTTCGAGCGGTCCGTCGTAGACAAGATGACCGGCGTCAATGATCATGGCGCGGTTGCAGATCTTCTCGATGTCCTGAAGATCGTGCGTTGCCAGGATGACCGTCGTTCCGCGTTCGTGATTGACGTGATTGATGAACGCTCGGACGGCATCCTTCGCGACCACGTCGAGCCCTATCGTCGGCTCGTCCAGATAGGCGATCTCTGGATCATGAAGGAAGGCCGCGGCGAGATCGCACTTCATCCGTTGCCCCAGGCTCAGCTTCCGAACAGGCGTTCCCAACAGCGGCTCAATGCCAAGCACCTCGTTGAACATCTGAACGTTGCGCTCGAACGCGTCGACAGGAATCCGATAAATCTCTCGCAAGAGACGAAACGACTCGCGCACCGGGATGTCCCAGTTGAGACTCGTACGTTGGCCAAACGCTACGCCGATTCGTTTCCCGTTCTCCGTCCTGTTCCTAGACGGTTCTATGCCGGCAACCGTGACCGATCCGCTCGTTGGCACGAGGATCCCCGTCAGCATCTTGATCGTCGTCGATTTCCCCGCACCGTTCTTCCCGATGTACCCGACCGTCTCACCCGGACCAATGGCGAAGCTCACATCTTCAACAGCGACGACCGTCTGATCTGCGCCGCTGACGAGTCCCCGGAGTGCGCCAACGAGTCCCGGCTTCGATCTCCGAACCCGATAGGTCTTGGTGAGACATTCTGCTTCTATCAGAGGAGAGTTCACCCGATCATGGTGCACTACGCGGTCCTGGTGTCAAGATTACCGGTCATGGACACCTTTTGCGCCCGACGCCGCAGACTGGAGTTGACACTTCGCGCTCAGGCGATACAACGAGGTATGCGCGTGATGCGGAGCTGCGGCCTTGTCCTCCTTTCTCTGATTGTCACTCTCGCCCTGACTGGCTGTCCGTCCCCAACGGATGCGCCGGTGCCCGACGATTCCCAGGGAGCCGTCGATCCTGACGATCAAGCAGAGCTCCTCTCCGTCGTTGCATCATCGCCCTGCGGGGCAATCATCGAGCGAAGCACCGCGGCAACCGGGTCGAGCGATCTGATCGATTCGTGGGATTGCAGTGCCTTCCCAACCATAGGAAGAGAGACAGTGTTCGAGTTTGACGCACTGCAATCCGGACCGGTCGCGGCATCGCTCGATCAGTTCACGACCGACCTTGACCTTCTCGTGCTCGTCGATACGGGTTCCGGGCTCGCCCACGATGATCCTGCGATGTGTGTTCCCGGTGCTGCCTCGCAGAACGCCAATCTCATGCCGGAACGAGTCGTCTGGGAGGCCGTCGCCGGCACGACCTACTACCTCGTAGTAGACACGTTTGGCTCAGACGACGCCACCGATTTTCGCCTCTCTATTGGCGCCCCGGCCGAACGCATCTACATAAACGAGGTTGGGGGCGTCTCAGGCGCAGATGAGTTCGTGGAGATCACCAACCCGGGTGGCTGTGAGTTTGATCTTTCTGAACTCGAACTCCGGATCGATTTGGAGCTCGAGTCCGAACTCGTCTACTTCTCTGCTCCCGACGAATGGTTGATCGATCCCTCCGGCGGAATGGTGCGAGTTGTCGAAGGGACCACGACCGATGCGCCCAATGAGATTGCCGTTGGCCGAATTCTGGGCTCGACGTTTCAGGTGGGTGGGGTCGGGCTCTGCGTTGGAAGCTGCGACGATAGCGATTCATCGACCTTTATTGACTACGTCGCTTATGACGACAACCCGGGAAGCGGTCCGGATCCGCGGACACCTACCGGCATCTCCTTTGCTCCTGCGCCCGTGGACTCCTCCGGTCTCGCGGACACCGAGAGCCTGAACCGAGTCGGCTTCACCGGTTCGTCACCCACGTTTCGGGCCGCGGACTGGAGCGCACAGACGGCAACGCCGTAGACTGTCGCGCCGTTGTTAGGAGGCGGCATCTTCTCTGTCAGTCGAATTCGATTGCGGCTTACTGCGAGCCGCTTTGAGGTGGGTTGAGAGCGAGGCCGACGGCCGTCGGCCCCGGAGAGAGTCTAGTCCTTCTTCAGATCAGCAGGTACGCGGATGTCAAGGTCGTCCGCACAGCCCTCTTCCTGGGAGGTGGCTGCCGCAACACTCTCGCTGTTGGCTGCATCTGAGTCTGCGCTATCGTTTGTCGCATCAAGCCCACGCTCTGAGATCGCCTTCTTGGCAATGCGCGTGATGATGACGCTCACGAGAACAGTGGCCAGGAGTCCCACAATAAGAAGGATGAGGCGACCGGTGCTCATGCCGACTGCCTCGCCCGATGCTGCAAGACCAACCACGGTACCGATGTAGACGTACATCACTGTGCCCGGAAGCATGGCGATCCAGGAGACGAGCGTGTAGGGGAGGGTCTTCACGGCGGTGATGCCGTAGAAGTAGTTCGAGAGGCTGAAGGGAACAAGCGGCGAAAGTCGCATGAGACCCACAATCTTCCAGCCCTCTCGACCGATCGCTGAATCGATCGCGGCGAACGTCGGATTGGTGGCGACGGCCTTTCGAACCGTCTCGCGCGCGAAGTAGCGGCCAATCAGGAAGGCGAGGAGGGCGCCGAGGGTGCTGCCCAGAGAAACGTAGACCAGACCCTGGCCAAGTCCGAAGATCGCGCCGACGCTTGCTGCCGGC
>JANQQY010000698.1 GCA_028284845.1 Spirochaetales bacterium | reverse complement strand
GGCAGGCCGACGGAGTCGATCGCTTCCTCCAAGAGGCGCGAGAGGTGATTCCTGCCATTCAGGACGCCGGCATGGACTTCAGCTTCCACAATCACAATCACGAGTTTGCCAGGTTCGACGGAAGAACGTGGATCGACGCACTCTTCGAGCAGGGCGCTTCACTCGGCGTGAAGTTCGAGCTCGATACCTACTGGGTCGCCGCTGGCGGTGCGGATCCGGCTGCCTACATCGAGCGGTTTGCCGAGTCGATGTCGATCGTGCACGTGAAGGACATGCAGGTCACCACAGAGCGAGAGCAACGATTTGCTCCGGTCGGGTCGGGCAATCTGAACTGGGAGAGAGTCTTTGGCGCGATCAGGAAGGCACCCATCGATTTCGTCATCGTGGAGCAGGATGCACACTACGGCGGCGATCCAATCGCCAACGTTGCTGAGAGCTTCAACTACCTCGTTGAGAACGGGTTTAGCCCGGAGTGAGACTACCGCGAGCGGGAAACGTTCACGCGCGCGCAGTGCTCGGTCAGAGGGCATCGCGAGCACCAGGGTGAGACGGGCAGACAGGTAGTTTGCCCGAATGACACCAGCAACTCATTCGCCTCGATCCAATAGCGGCGCGGAAGGAACGACATGAGTTTGTCCTCCGTCTGCTCCGGGGTGCTCGTGCTGATCCACCCCAAGCGGTTGGGGATTCGGTGCACGTGAGTGTCAACGCAGATCGCTTCAATTCCAAAGCCAAGGCCGAGCACCAGGTTCGCCGTCTTCCGTCCTACGCCCGGTAGGGCTGTCAGTTCTTCGGTTGTGTTGGGTGTCGTTCCCGCGTGGTCCTTGGCGATGATCTGACTCGACTGCCGGATATGACGTGCCTTGGTGCGGTAGAAGCCCGCCGGGTAGATTGCCTGAGCGATCTTCTCCTCTTCGAGCCTACCTACCGACTCCGGCGTGTCGGCGAGGGCGAAGAGCCGTCGCGTTGCTGCGAGAGTCACCTCGTCCTTCGTGCGCAATGAGATCATGGTGGAAATGAGCACTTTGTAGGGAGTCGTATTCTCCCGAGCGATTTCGGAGACGGAGGGAAGAGGTGCGTCTGCGGACGCTCTGCGAAGGATCGAGAAAACGGCCTCTACATCCCTGTTGGGAGCGGCGTCGCTAATCTCAGGACGCCTCTGAGGTCTTCTTCGCCGGCTTCTTTGGTTCCGACTCAAGCTTCGCGAAGACAAGCTCCTCAACGTCCGGCTTGGTCTTGTTCATGCTGAACGAGACTTCATCGACCAGGAGCTTGAGCGCACTGTCAAAGAGCTTCCTCTCAAGGATCGGAAGCTCCTTCACCTTGCTCCGGTGGTAGAGCGCGCGGACAACGGTTGCGATGTCGCGGATGCTGCCCTGCTTCAAGAGGTCGAGGTTCATCTGATAGCGCATCTTCCAGTCGGCCGGAATCGGCTCGAACTCCTCTGAGATCAGCGTCAGCGCGGCGTCCGCTTCCTTCTTGGGAACGATCGCCCGAATACCGAGTTCTTCCGCCTTGTCGCACGGAACAAAGACGGTCATGTCGCTTACTTCAAGGTAGATCTCGTAGTAGAGCGTCTCTTCACCCTTGAACTCCTTGGTGAAGATCTTCAAGACCTGACCAACGCCCTGGAGAGGGTAGACGACCTGCTCTTTCTCTTTGAACGTCGTGGAGTTCTTGGACTTGGAGGCTTTTTTCATCCACCGTAGTATACAAAAAACCACACTTCAGACAAAACCGAACGAGCCCTTGTTCGACGATTCGTGGCGGATTAGCCTGTGGCTGTGCTGACAGCACGAACGTACAAGATTGCCCTTGGCATGCTCTTCCCCATTCTCGTTGGCGCCGCTGTGATCGGAGCGTGGGTAACGCGCGACGCCTGGCTTCCCATCCTTGGAAGCGAGACAGATGCCCAGGAGTGGATGGCGGGGTTTGGAGCAGGCGGTGCATTTGTCTATATCGCCGTGCAGATCGTTCAAGTCGTTGTCTTTGTCATACCGGGCGACGTAGTCCAGATTGCCGGCGGCTATCTGTTCGGGATCGCCGGAGGACTCGGACTGTCGCTCGTGGGAATCCTTGCCGGTTCGTGCGTCAACTTCGGACTCGCTCGGCTCCTTGGGAGGCCCTTCGTGGAGGGTGTGTTCGGCGAGCGGCGGGTTGCCGCCTGGGATAGGCTCGTCGAGTCGCCTCGGGCACGGACCGGCTTCTTCCTCCTCTTTGTCATTCCCGGGATTCCGAAAGATCTCCTTGTCTACGTAGCGGGAATCAGTCGGCTCAGGTTCTGGACCTTTCTTCTTGTCTCAATGCTCGGGCGAATCCCGGGGATCCTCGGCAGCGCCATCATTGGAAACGGCGCTGCAAATGAGCATTGGGTCGTGAGCGGAGTAGTGTTTGGACTCGCCGCCGTGCTCTTCGTGCTTGGAGTGATCTTCAGGAGTCGGTTACAAGAAATGGTCCTGAGGGTCGTAGACGCGCAACGTTCTGGAGGGGCTCGCCCGTCCGAGGAGCCAGATACTTGAGCGGATGGATGTCGAGCGGATTCGCGAACCAGCCGTCGATCAAGCCAAGATTGATCAGATTCACCGAAGGGGAGTGACTGATAGGCAGCACAATCCCGTCTGCCAGGAGTATCTCTTCCGCGCGACTCAACTCCTCGTACCGTTCGTCGCCGGTGAGGCCGGTCGCGAACCGAACGGCTCGATCGAAGTCGGGGTTTGCATAGCCGGAATGGTTGAGGTTGCTCTCTGTCGTCCACATATCGAGGAAGGTGAGCGGATCGGCAAAGTCGCCAATCCAACTGACCGTGCTGATCATGAAGTCGGCGTCCTCAACGAATCCAAAGTAGTCGGGGTAGGGTATCACCTCTGCCTCAACATCCACCGTGAGATAGGTCTCCCAGCTTCTGACCATCGACGCTGCAACGATGTCGCTTTCGATCTGCGTTGGGATTGAGATCCGTATCGTGGGCAGGCCCTCCCCGTCCGGGAAGCCCGCTTCGCTCAAGAGACGCAATGCCTCCTCCACGTCCTGGTCGATTCCGATCGCCCGTGGATAGGCGGGCAGGGCCGGCACCAGAGTCGTGGCCGGTAGATACCAGAACTCGTCTGCGCGGATCTCATCCCATGGGAGAAGAAGGGCAAATGCGCGACGCACGAGAGGATTGTCAAAAGGGGGACGTTGCGCCGAGAGTTGATAGTAGGTTGTCGCAAACAGCGGATTGACGATGATGCTCTCGCGTCGCCAGACCGCGCTCAAGTCTATTCCACCACGCACCCAATCGATCTCGCCGCGGTTAAATGCCTGTGTGACCGCTTCAGCGTCGTCGTTCAGGGTGATCCGGATCTCATCGAATGCGAGTCGCGGTCGATCCCAGTACTCGGGATTGGCCTTGAGAGTGATCTCGGTCTCAGAGTTCTCCTCCACCAGGTAGGGGCCGCTTACGATGATCTCCTCCGGATCAGGATAGCCCGAGCTGCGAAGCATTCGCGGATGCACGACGACAAAAGTGTGATGACAGAGTATCCGAAGGAAGTGGGTCGCGCGTTCGGTGAGCTCCACCTCGAGCACTCGGCTCGAAATGACCCGAATCCCAACCTCCCGAGCATTCGTTGTCTCCCCCAGCCGATACTCCTTTGCGCCGCTCACCACATCGAGGAGTGAGGCGTACGGGGCGTCTGTCTCCGGATCGAGGAGGGCGAGCCACGAGTTCCTGAAGTCGCGAGCCGTGATGGGATCACCGTTTGAGAAGGTGGCCGTGGGGCGGATGAAGAACCGATAGCGCCGACCGTCCTCCGAGACCTCCCATCGGTTGGCGATCGCTGGAACGGGGTCGAGACTTGATGGATCGTACCCAACGAGCCCCTCGTAGATCCCCGCGAACAGCTGAGCTTCGCTCGTTGTGTACGAGGTGAGCGGGTTGTACTCGAACTCGCCGGGAAGGAAATTGATCACGAACGAACCGCCGTGGGCCACTGCACTGGTCGTAGCAAGGGCAAAGGCGAAGACGCAGGCCAGTCGCTGTCTCATCGACCAGAAGATACAGTCTTCGCCGTGGAATCCAAGTGGCGATTCGCAGCGATGCTACGCGTCCAGTGTTGTAAAGGGCAGGCCGCAGCTCTTCGCAACTCGCTCATGCACGCAAGCACCTGCGTGAATGTTGAGGCCACCGGCAAGCGCGTCGTTCTCCCGTACCGCTTTGAGAAGCCCGTCATCGGCGAGTGCGAGACCGTAGGCAAGCGTGACTGAGGTCAGTGCAATCGTGGAGGAACGCGCGACGGCCCCCGGCATATTGGCTACGCAGTAGTGCACGACCTCATCGATGATGTAGATGGGCTCGTCATGGGTCGTGGGCCGAGAGGTCTCCGCGATCCCCCCTTGGTCGATCGCCACATCCACGAGCACCGCACCCGGCTTCATCAGCTTCAGATGGTCGCGATTGATCAGCTTTGGCGTCGACTCCCCAGGGAGAAGCACAGCTCCAATGAGGATGTCCGCATCACGGCAGACCTGTTCAATGTTGGCGTCAGTTGCATAGAGAGTCGTGATAGAGCTGCCAAAGATATCGTCGAGGTAGGCGAGTCTACGCGCGTTGATGTCCAAGATCGTGACATTCGCGCCAATCCCGGTCGCGATCTTGCACGCATTGGTTCCTACGACCCCGCCGCCAAGAATACCGATATTGCCGCGTGGCACTCCGGGGACCCCTCCAAGAAGAATTCCCCGTCCGCCAAACTCCTTCTCAAGGTACTTGGCTCCCTCCTGAACGCTCAGGCGACCGGCGATCTCGCTCATTGGGGTGAGACAGGGGAGCGAATGGTCTTCAAGCTCAATCGTCTCATAGGCAATGGCTGAGACCTTGCGATCCATCAGCGCTTGAGCCAACGGAACGTTCGCGGCGAGGTGGAGATAGGTGTAGAGAAGCTGACCCTCCGTGAAGAGATCGAACTCTTCAGGAAGCGGTTCCTTCACCTTCACGATCATCTCGGCCGCTGCAAAAACATCGGCAGCGGTGCCGACAATCGATGCGCCTGCCTGCTCGTACTCGATGTCCGTGTACCCCGATCCAAGCCCGCCACCGCTCTCGATCAGAACAGAATGGCCTCGTCCAACGTAGCTGCGCACATCATGAGGAGTCAGGCCGACGCGGTACTCGTGCCGCTTGATCTCCTTGGGAACTCCGATCGTCATCGCTACCTCCGGAGGGAGAATATCACGGTCCTCAGACCCGGATACGAATCCGCCGACAAAAGAGTGAGGTGTCAATGATGAAGCTTGCTCAGATCCCGTTCCGGCGCTCGGGACGCATCCTCGCCGCGATTCTTGTTCTGCTCGTGGTTACATCTGCCGGCGCGCAGACGCTTCGACTCGCCGATCTCGACCTCAGTGCCGCCTCGATCCACCAGGCCGGTCCGACAAGCTTCTACGTGCGCGGCGTGGTGGTTGATGACGAGACCTATAGCATGCTCATTGAGCAGGACAGTTCGTTGACCTGGACCGTCACCACCATTCAGAGCGAGACGAGCAACATCCTCCCGCCTGACACGATTCTCGATTTTGCGACGATCTCCGTAGAGGGTGAGTCGATCACGATCGAGGGTGTCCTTGTTGGGGATTCAATCTATGGCGGGTCGCTTGCCGTTGGTGAAGACGCAGATCTCGTCTTGGCCGAGGCGATTCGAACGGCGACCAATGAGAGCGTGAATAGTGCCCGCAGCCAGGCCCTCCGCGCCATCATTGAGGCCGAAACAGAGGCCACCTTCCGTGACCAGCTCGAGGCGCAGCGCCTGAGCTACGAGGCGCAACTCGAGGAGCTCCGAGCCGAGCGTGATCGGCTCGAGGAAGAGCTTGCCTCGCTCCCCGGTGCCGCTGTCGCGGAGCCGATCGCCGATCCGGCCCCTGAAACCATCGAGCCCGAGCCCGACACCCCTGATCCCGCCACAGCATCGAGTCCGCTCTCCGGCGAAGAGGTCGAAGCGCTCCTGTTCGAACGTGATCAGCTTGCAGGTGACATCGTCGGTCTCGTGATGGAGAACAACGAGTTGCGGTCGGAACGCCGCGTCCTGCGCGATCAGATCACCGAGCTCCAGGCGAGGAACGCCGAGTTGCTCGAGGATGTCTCGAGCATGGACAGCGAAGTGAATCGCCTCCAGGAACTCGTCGACGCCTTTCGCAGCGCGACTCGCGTTGATACGTCTGATGAAGATGGCACAGATGTAGGCGAAGAGGAGTCGGTTCCGGCCGAGCCCGCCGCCTGGTGGGCCTTTCCCGGTGACTACGTTCGGGCCTCCGACTTGGAGGCGGCCGCCCAGGCT
>JANQQY010000696.1 GCA_028284845.1 Spirochaetales bacterium | reverse complement strand
GTGGTTCTTCTGGGCGCCGCGGCAGCCGGGAAGGAGTACTCCTCCACCCGAACTCTAGAATGGCTCACTGAGACGTGCACGGCTGTAACGGCGGCGCGTGGTCTCGTCGCCGGTTGGTACGCGCTTGCGGATTCAGAGAGTCAAGGCGACGTCTCAGCGAGAATCGAGAAACGTCTTCAAACGGCGGCCAAGGATTGTCACATTGCCATCAGCCGGACCATCCATTCCGCAGCTGAGCTCGCCACAGAATGGCAATCGCTCCGGACGGCAATCAGAGACGCCTTCTTTGAGAATCCGGCGAGATTGATCCGCACCGGCGCCGATCGAGGAGAGGCTCCGGGTCCCACGATCGAAGTGCGGTCGGAGGCCGAACGCCTTGTCCGGGCGCTGGTGGAGAAAGATCAACACAATGCGACAGAGTCAGTATTCGACAGACTCAGACGCAGCCGAGACAGAGAGGCGACGATCGCCGTCTTCAAACGCGTGGCAATGGAACTTCCAAGGATCGCTTCGATCGAAGGCGGTTCAAACGCGGCGGAAACCTCAGCGCTAACCCAGGGTCCCGGCGAGCTCGAAGCAACCGGTGCGCCGTATCAGGCATTCATGGCTTGGTTTGAGTCGGTGATTCAAGCGTTGCAGGTCGCAGATTCTGAACTTCCTGCAACCGTGAAACGAGCTCTTGCCTTCGTGGACGGACGACTCTTGAGCGGGGCCAAACTCTCCGAGACCGCAGAAGCGGTTGGGGTTTCACCCGAACACCTCTCGCGACTCCTCAAGCGATCAACGGGAAAGAGTTTCACGGAGATCGTAACATCAAAACGGTTGGCCATCGCACAGGACCTCCTCAGGCGCACCAACCTAAAGGTCTACGAGGTGGCTGACCGGGCCGGATTCGATTCGCCGGAGCACTTCTCCAGAGTCTTTCGAGCCGCGATTGGGAAGACGCCTCGCGAGTATCGGGCTGCGAACAGCTAACGTAGTGGCTTGCGCACACGGACGTTCAGCAACCTCGTTTGCCCGTATGTAAGTTCAACGATGATGCGGGCGCCTTCCACGCGCAGCTCCTGTTCCGACCAGCGATCTGTCGCGGACTCAGCATCCGGAACGAAGAGTTTGATGCGTGAGATACCCTCGGTAGTGGATGCAACGCCCTCCTCCAACTGCGCAACGAGAATGTCGTAACTACCATCGGACATCTGCCAGAGAAGTAGGTGAATGGGCCGATCCGGATCGATCTCCTCTACGTGTATCGCCCCGGCAGCGGCAAGCTGCGCATTGAGGACCCGGGAGGCGAGTACGAATGGGACGGGACTCCCAAGATCGGTACCGGTCGGCAGATGGAGTAGCGCTGGATCTTCTGGAAGCGTATTGAGCGCACGGTCGGGTGGATCCCAGATTGAGACATTTCTCCCTCGGTCGGTTGAGGAGAGAAGCCGTGGAATACCGTCAACAGAGTAGACATCCGTGAGGTCCGTCGATCGAGCCGACCCGGTCTTCACGTGGAAGAGACGAAATGACTTCGAAAGATCCGTGCCAAGCTCGGCCGCACGTGGACTCAGCGTTCCAGTTGTGGCGAGCTCTCCCGACTCGCCAGAGTGTTCGTATAGCCCGAGGTCGGAGGCGATCGTCCTGTCAACGCCATTGGCTGGATCAGCGAAGATTGCGACGGCCCGGCCACTCCGAATGAGCTCGCGAATCGTGCGCTCCTGATCGTCCGATAGATGGACCGGAGTCTGAAAGATCGTGAGATCCGGAGGATCGTGCGGTAGAGCATCAAGCCGAGCAATCGCGCCAATGGGGAGCGACCACTTTGAGACGCAGGCTGCCTGCTCATCGATCCATTCCTTGATCTCGCCTTGCGGATTTTCCGACGCCATCCATTGTAATGCCGAACGGTTGTAAACAAGCGTTGGGCCGGGAATGCCGTGTACGCGGCCGGCATGGGCGAACGCCTCGTTGATCTCGCTGCTCAGCCAGTGAACCAGGTGTTCCGGGATGAGGTCATGACCCCTGTTGCACCAGGAGACGTATGCACCACGCGGGAAGCTCAGTCCGTCAGGCATCTTTGCCGCTGCATGGCTATAGGCCCAAATCTCCCACCGCAATCTCTCACGGGAGCCGAGCATGGGCGCAAACGATTCCCAGGCGTCCCAGGTGTTGATGAGGCCGTAGTGGCGTACGCGCGAGCCCGCGAGCATCGCCTGATGGAGCAACATGTAGGCGTGCTGAAAGGTGTAGCCCACGTGGGCGAAGCCCCATAGATGATGCGGCGTATAGCCTACCTCATTCCATGCGCCACCCCAGGTCTGGTCGATGTAGACGTCAAGGTAGCCCTCCTTCGCGATCGCCTCGATGTCCACAAGATTGGTCCGCCACTCGCCGGTCGCACTCGCGCCGTAGGAGTAGCCAACAACGAGCGCGTCCGGGTTCTCCTCTTTCATACGACGGATCATCGCAGCCGTCCGGGCTGACCACCTGGTCGCGACGACCGGATCCTCCGGTGCGCGTCGTCCATAGGGGCCACGCCGCACGTAGCAGGCAGAGCCGATCATCCCATCCCGGAGAACAATCGCATCAAGTCCGACGCTCTTGGAGAGGTCGCCCCATTGCATTGCCAAGAACTCCTGGATGGGCGTGCCTGCGGGAATCCCATTGGGATAGGCTGCGTAGGAGACAGGGTCCGCAGTGAGGGCGGCGAACTGATTAAAGAGTTGCTCGTCGATGAAGACCTCGGGGTGCCGGGTTCCAAACACCGATCCCTCGCCGTCGTAGGCTCGGAACCAGCCGAGGGTCAACGTTCCAACGAGAACTCTGCCAAGGTTACGGCGACGGGCCTCGGCGCGGATCGCATTCGCCAACTCCCCGAGCTCGCGATAGGTCCACGGTTCGTACTCGATCCTCGCGATTGGTTCCCCGCTCGCAAATCGTTCTCGCCACTGCTGCTCGCGCTCCTTGTTGGTCCCCAGAAGAGGACCCGATATCTCGGCACGAACCCAGTGTTTCATCTCCTTTTGCAAGGGTAGCCGTTGGCCCAGGTTTCCTGACCACTCCGCTATGTAGTCGATCAACCAACCCGGATTGAGGATAACGCCCTTCAGGCCGGATGCACCGCGAAAGAAAGGAGAGTAACGCGCGAGAAACTCGCGCGCACTCCCTTCAATCTCAGTCCGCCTGAACCAGTAGAGATCCAGCTCAAGCCATCGGTCGCCGTGGACCGACTCTGATTCGCTCATCGCTCCCTATTGCTTTGTCGCGAGGAAGGCGTCCATCTGCGATTGAAGCTCCGTCACGATCGTCTGAAGACCGGCGGAGTCGAGGCGCTCGTTGAAGTCGGCGATTGCTTCATCAACGGGGCCTGCCAGTCCGAGCCCGATGGGTCCGGCGTACTGCGAGAAGACGCTCGTCACGTTGGCGATCTCCGTCTTGAGATCATCTGTGTTCGGAACGAACCCGGAGTAGACTGGATTCAGAGCCGTCTCCAAGTAGGCGGCATTGATCTCACGGGCCTCCGGGGCAACACCTGGAGTCAAGTGAATAATCCGAGGGTTCGCAAGCGCCCATCCAAGGCCCGTATTGTACCCTGCCGCGCCATCCACGGTTGCATTGGGTCCGTCCAAACTGTAGTGACGGTCTTCGATGCCAAACACAACCAGATTCGCAATGTCGGCATTCGAGTAGAGCTGATCAAGGAATGCGGCCGAGAGCTCCTTGTGGTCTGAGGTGCTGGTGATTGCCATGAGCGACCCTTCGTTCGACGGCGCAAGAACCGGCGTACCAATCGGAACACGAAGCGCCTGGAGATTCGGACGGTTGATCCGAGGGTTCCCCGGCTGGTAGCTCAGGTGAAAGTAGGTAGGCAATTGCCCGTCGCGCCAGAGCCCGCCCCATTCATCGTCCTTCACCGTCAGAGCATCCGGAGTCACATACCCGGCGTCCGCCCACGCGCTCATCATCTCAAAGACTTGACGATACTGCTCACTGCGATAGACCTGAACGATCTCACCGCTCGCAGCATCGACCTTGAGGAGACCGGGAAGCACGCCGAGCTCGTGATGACCAAAGAAAGGCATCATCGCACTCACCATCAACGGTCCGGTGGCCGGAACTCGATAGGCACTCAGGTAGGCATCGTCCGAGAGTTCGGCAACCTGCGTCATAAACGCGTTCACCTCTTCAAGGCTGGTAATCCGTGACGACTCGTCGAGCTCAAGGGCTTCCGCGATGTCGGCCCGAATCCGCATCTCAGAGGTGCTCTGGTTCGGTCCCCGGAGAAGTGCTGCGTAGAGATCGCCGTCTATCCGGAACCCGTCCATGAAGGCTGACTCGCCCGCCCACAGGCTGGGAGCATTCGCCTGGAGCAGATCGTCGAGCGGCTCGTAGTAGCCGTTCCTCGCGTTGTCTCGCCAGACGTTGCTCCAGTGCGAGGTCCAGACGACATCCATGTCTTCGCCCGCGGCCAATAGGAGAGGAACCTTTGTATTGAAGTCACCAGATGGTCCAGGCACTTCCATTCGAATCGTCGCTCCAATCTCAGAAAGCAAGATCTCATTCGCCGCTTCCACGACAAGCTCTACTTCGGCGGGGTCGTACGGATAGCCTCCGCCGCCTGGAACATACCAGATGAGTTCGGGCGCCTCGCCCGTCTCCTCAGTGCCGGTCGCAAAGCCGGCTACTGCAATCGCAATCAGGAACACCGGAACGCACATCGTTCTCTTCATGTTCGCTCTCCTTTTGAATGTATTCTCGCGGGCGTACCGCCCGTTCTATCCCTTGATTGACCCAACTCGGATTCCTTTGGTGAAGTAACGCTGGAAGAAGGGGTACACGATGAGCATTGGGCCGGCGGCGAGCACTACCATCGCCATCCGCGCCGTCTCGTTGGGGAGGTCTTCAACCATCATCACATCGCCGCCAACAAGCGTGTCCACGTCCAGCAGAAATCGAATGTTGGTCATGACGCGCATCATCCAGAACTGAAGCGGCGCCAGTGCCGCGTCGTTGATATAGAGGAGCGCGTTGTACCAGTCGTTCCAGTAGAGGAGCGAGAGGAGGAGTGCCACAGCCGCGATACCGGCCGACGTCATTGGTACGATGATCCGCGTGAAAATCTGGGCCTCGTAGGCGCCGTCGATCCGGGCCGACTCAACGACATCTTGCGGGATCGACTGCATGTAGGCTCGCAGCAGGAAGACATGCCACGGGTTGACCAAGAACGGCAGGATGAGCGCCCAGTAGGAATCGAGCAGACCGAGGTATCGGACCATGAGGATGTAAGTGGGAACGAGGCCGCCGCTGAAGAGCAGCGGAAACATAAAGAGGAAGGTGAACACGAGCGAACCACGGAACTCTTTCCGTGAGAGCGCGTAGGAGGCGCCGGCCATGATCGCAGTCCCAAGCGCCGTGCCGACAGCGGTGACGATGATGCTGTTTCGATAGGCGGCGATCAGCTGATCTGCACGATCAAAAATGTGCGAGTAGGCACTCGCCGTGAGCCCGACGGGGAGGAGCCGATAACCGGTGGAGAGGATGGCACTCTCGCTCGAAAACGATATCGAGATCACCATGATCAGGGGAACGACGCAGCAGATCCCAAAGAGGCCAAGGATCAGATGGACAAGGAGCATCTTTGGCCGGAACTGTCGTCTCGAGCGAAACTTCGCTGCGCTGATGGCCCCCGGCGTACGGAGCGTGGTGCTACTCAAAACAGTTGACTCTCATTGCCGCTCATGCGGCGTGCGGCCCAGTTCGTAACGATGATCAGGATGAACCCAATCACCGATTGGTAGAGGCCAATCGCTGAAGACATTCCGTAGTCGCGAAGCTCAATCAACGCTCGATAGGTGAACCAGTTGATGACATCGGTCGACTCGAGGAGAAGCGGGCTTTGCTGGGTGAGCTGAAAGAACATCCCAAAGTCGGCAAAGAAGATTCGGCCGAGCGAGAGAATGAGCATCACCACTGCAACCGGCATCAGCATGGGAATGGTGATCGCGAAGACCTTTCGAAACCATCCTGCGCCGTCAATCTCCGCCGCCTCAAAGAGCGTTGGGTCGATCCCCATGAGTGCCGCGTAGTAGATGATCATGTTGTAGCCGGACCACTTCCAGACATTCGTGAACAGGAGCAGCCCAGGCCACGGACGAGGATCCGCGTACCACTCGACCGCGGTCCCACCAAATCGCTCGATGATCGGGTTGGCAATGCCAAGGCGGGCGTTGAGGAATCCGTACATGATGATTCCAACGACAACCCAGGAGAGGAAGTAGGGAAGCAGAAAGAGCGTCTGATACGTCTTGACGGCACTTCGGGATGAGACCTCGTAGAGGAGGATCGCAAAGGTGATGGCGGTGACCGTCCCGGTCACGATGAATGCCAGGTTGTACAGCAGGGTGTTCCGAGTCACGTTCCAGACCTGATCGGATGCAAAGAAGAACTCAAAGTTCTGGAATCCAACCCAGTCGCTCGCGGCAATTCCAATGCCCGGGCGGTAGTCCTTGAACGCAATAACCAGTCCGCCCATGGGCAGGTACCGGTAGACGATCGTCACGGCGAGCGCTGGAAGGATCAGCAGGAGAAATTCAATGTTGTGTCGTCCAAAGAAGCTTCGCTTCCTGAGTCGTAGCTCTGCCACGCGACCATTGTCAGTCGGGATCAGCGGATCCCACAATGATCGCTCTTGATATATGTTGACGGATCTTGCGCTCTCTACACGAGATCACGAAGTCCCGCCGTGCCCGGCAGGTCGGTCGCATCCAGCAGATGGATGTGATTGGACTCTGTCCGCTGGTCTCCGTCTGTGTAGATGATCCACTGGCCATCCGGGGTAAACCGCGGATGAAAGTGTGACTTCTGCCCCACCCCGTAGGTCCGGCGATTGCCTGTGAGCGCGAGCCACTCATCGTCGCCTCTCTCGTGATGACGAAGCAGATAGTGCATATCGTGGACACAGTCAGGACCATTACTCCAATCTGTCATGCTCTCGAAGAAGAGGTGTTTGCCCTCAGGATCACATCCGGTGTGGGTGTACCCAAGACGTGTGGGCAGAGGAAACTCGAATCGGTCGTGACTCGACGGGTCGTAGAGCCCCGCAACCGAACCTGCCAGATCCGGACCAAGCACCTCATAGGCTACTCCGCGTTTCGTGCTCACAAAATGGCAGACCGTCCCGCCCTGCACATCCTGTGTTCGCAAATGTGTGTACCACCCCCCGTTGATGTCCGCGAGGAGCATTCCGTTCTCAGTCGCCGGGTGGCAAAAGAGCAATCTCGTCTCATCGATCGCGAGGACGTGATGGATAGGACTGTTGATGGAGAGCAGGGACCGATGTTCTCCGCTTGCGATATGATAGGCTGCCAGTTGCGTGCCCTTCGCGAGTGATCGCTTTACCATGCTCGTGCGGCGGTTCTCGTCGAACATGGAGAGATAGAGCTCTCGGTCGGCATGGATATAGACGAACCAATCGCCGTCCGTGGTGGTGCAATTCTGCCCAATGGCGATGCGGTCGTCCGGCAGCGTGAAGAGCAGCCGATCGTTGAGAGTCTCGACGTCAACGGTGCGCACCTCGTTCCCGATTGGCCCGTCAAAGTAGATGACCTCACCGCGGGAGACGTTCAAGACGCTCCGATGATCCAGGACACCGCTTCCGGAGTTGACGCACCATTGACGCCAATGTGTGTCCTCACAGGTGCCGTCTGTGATCTGTACCGACTCACCGTTCGAGAGATCGAGACGATGCAGTTGGACCTCGCCCGCTTCGGCCCGGTGGTGAATGAGGTATCTGCCCTCCTTGGTGACAGACGGAATGAAGTAGTAGAGCGGGTAGCAGAATCCCTCGCCCTGAGTCAGCTGCACGATCCGACGCCCGGTCGCTTTGTCGCTTGTCGTCCT
>JANQQY010000694.1 GCA_028284845.1 Spirochaetales bacterium | reverse complement strand
ACTCTACCTGCCGGGCCTGGTGGACAAGCTGGAAGCGGTCGATCCTGAGCCTATCCAGGACTTCCGATCGCATCTGGAGGCATTCCGACCCAGGATCGTACTCAACATGCTCTCCGATCCGAAAGATTCGGATCGCGTCACCCGACTTCGAAGGAGCTGTCGAGAGTATCTTGGGGTGGACCTTGAACACTTGGGCGTGATCTACCGGGATGGCCTTCAGGACGCCGCCCTCTCCGCGCGACTTCCGATCGTGCGATACAAACCGGCGAGCATCCTCGCTCAGGCGGTTGAGCGAATCGGCGATAAGATCATAGAACTGAGTGCGGACGAGCCGGATGCATGGCTGAGTCCCGACGCGTCGTTTGAGACAGCCGCGAGCGAAGCGGAGACGGACTTCGAAGCAAAGAGCGACTCCGTATCCGAATTGCTGAGTTCGGGTACGCTGAGTCAGGGAGATCTTCTGGAGACGGTGAAGAGCCAACAGATAGAGATCAACAAACTCCGAAAGGAAAACGATCTGTTGAAGGCAAAGATCCTCCAGGCAAACGACGCGGGATTCACGTTCCGATAGGAAGATGGCAAAAGAAGCGGTAGCGGCCACCGGAACAGTCGAACTCTCTTTTGACAGCCACGCTATCGAAGCACGTGCAACCTTTGTGCCCGGGGACGGAGAAACCTGGACGCCGGAGAAACTCATCGAACTGATGAAGGAGAACGGCGTTGTAGAGGGCTTCACTCCTGATGACATTGCAAAGACGTTCCGCGCCGCCGTAAAGCAGGAGAAACCGGAACCCTTTCTCGTTGCACGCGGGACTCCGCCGGGTGAGCCGGTTGCTGAACGCGCAGAGTTTCCCGGGCTCGCAATGCCCGACGACCTCCAGGATCAAGCTTCCAGCGTCCTCGAGAGCGCATGGGCACCACAAATCACGATCCAGCTTCGCGAGAAGATCAAGAAGCAGAAGAAGGTAACGAAGAAGTCGAAGCTTCCATTTCTTCCTCCCAAGGAGGAGACGGTTGAGTACACCGAAGAGAAGATCTCCCGCAAGCGAGTCTACGTTGATCCAACCGTGGAGAAGACCGGGTACGCGACTGTAGGCCAGAAGATTGGAACCGTCCAGCCGAAGGACGACGGTGATGCCGGTCGAAGCGTCACCGGTGAACTCGTACCGGCGCGCCCGCTCGCTGATCCCAACTTCTACGCCGGCCACGGTGTTGAGCGCACCCGGGATGAACTCGTAGCATCAATCGAAGGACTCGTGCGAGTTGGTGCGAACTGGGTGGACGTCATCCCGTTCGAGACGCACGACTGGGACGTTGAGTTGAGTCCGGACTCTGCAACACTCTACTTCTCGTTCGACCCGGGACACTCAGCGGCCGCTCCACCATCGCTGGAAGAGGTCAAAGCACGAGCCGAGGAGCTGGAATACCCACTTGACCGCCTGATCTCCGACGATGAGATCGAACGTCTTGCCAAGACGGCGGCCGCGCAGAATCAGGCGCTCTCGCACGAGCCATTGACCGGGACTCGCGACGGGTCGTACGAGATCCGCGTCAGCGAGGATAAGCTCAGCGCCCATCTTGATCTACATAAGAGCCTTGGGTCCGGGGCACGGATCAACCTCAAGGAGCTTGGCGCAGAGCTCAAGTCGAGCAAACTGGTGAAACTCGACTTCGCGAAGATCCAGGCCGACATCTCCGCCTTCTACAAATCGACTGATGCAGAACTGCTCGACTATCTCCTCTGCGAAGGTAGTCAACCGGTGCCTGGGCCCGAGCGAACGCTCGAGTGCTCGGTCCGATTCCTCGAGTCTGACCACGCGGCAGACCTCATCAATCACCTCAAGGATGCACTCGGACCCATTACCGGAATCGAGAGCGTGGCAGAGTTCCCGGCAGAGGAGATCGAGGACGTTGGGCCGGTAGATCGCGACCAGCTCGTAATGACCGTGTCTCCGGAAGTTCCCGGGAAGCCCGGCACCGATGTCTACGGGCAGCAGACTCCCGGCGCAGCGGCGCCCGAGCCCCCGATGCAGCTGTTCGAGAATCTCGAACGGAAGGGGTCGATTGTGATCTCTACGGTAGCCGGGCTCCTCCATCGCGGGTGGAACGAGGGCACTGTGCTCTTGCGGGTCACGCCGCACCGTGACGGGAGCGTCGAGGTAACCGTTACGGAGAACAAGATGGCGGCTCTCATCACGTTGAAGCCTGCCTTTGGTACCGGGCGACAGATCGAGTTCAAAGAGATCGAATCTGCGATCAAGGAAGCGGGCGTCTCGAGCGGCGCGAACGACGATCTCCTTCTCCGGGCGTGGGAGCGCGTCAAAGGTGGTCTGCGGGTAGATGGCCTCATCTTCGCCCGGGGCCGTCACGTCAAGGAACACAAGAGCGGAAACCTCGAGCTCCTCGTTCAGATCGCCTCCGGGTCCGACGTTACCATCCGCTCAGACGGTTCGGCCGACTTCAAAAATCTCGATCGAATCACGACCGTCACGACCGGCACCGAAATCGCCAGGATCCATCCTGTCGTCGAAGAGACCGACGAAGGATTCACCGTCACCGGAGATGTCCTTTCTCCGGGTGAAGCCGCGGCCGTCTCTATCGACGTTGGCCCGAACGTCGAGGTCAAAGACGAGGCGAATGGCATCAAAACGCTCGTCGCGACCGTGGACGGAGAGCTCATCTACGCCGGAGATCGGTTCGAGGTCCGAGCCGGACACGTTGTGGATGGGGACGTCGATTTGCACAGCGGCAATGTGAAGTTCCCCGGTACAGTGACGGTGAAAGGATCGGTGCGATCGGGATTCTATGTGATGGCAAGCGGTGACATCCAGATTGGTGAGGCCGTTGAGGCCGCACTGCTCAGCGCAGATGGCGACATCGTGGTCAATCAAGGTGTGAAGGGCGGTGGAAAGGCGGTCATCCGAACCAAGGGCGTCGTAGGGCTTACCTTCGCCGAGCAGGCTACGATTCTCGCGGTGGGGAACGTTCAGGCGAAAGGCTCGCTCGTGCACTGCCAGGTGAAGTCAAACGGCAAAGTCAGAATGATCGGCGACAAGTGCCGCATTGTTGGCGGTCTGGTGCGGGCGCGTGAGGGACTCGAGACCCACGATCTGGGTTCAGAGCGCGGCGTTCGAACCGTTGTGGAGTTCGGCCAGAACTACCTCATCGCGGATCGAATTGAGACCGAAGAACGCGAGATGGAGAAGGTGAAGAAGCAGGTCGCCAAAATCGATCTCGCCGTGAAGGCCGCGGAGCGAGAGGGGAAGCGGGCCGAGCTGAACGCAATGCACAAGAAGAAACTGCAGCTGCTGAAGCTGCTTGAGAAACGCGGCCTCAGGGTCTTTACCTATCGGGAACGATTTGAAGAACACCACGAGTCGGAGATTAGAGTCTCCGGGACGCTCCATCCTGGCGTTATCATCCAGA
>JANQQY010000687.1 GCA_028284845.1 Spirochaetales bacterium | reverse complement strand
GCCCGCGGCGTCGTGGACGGAACGACAACCGTCGATCGCGCCGAGGTTCCAGACGAGAGCGAATCATTGCTCGGACGCTGGCTCGCCACAGAGGGCGACGCCGTCGTTGGGCACGGTCCGGAGCGCGCGGAGCTGGATACCGCCCGGAATGAGTTCCATCGGATCCTCAGGCAGATAGCGGGGGCGAACGATGGGACACCGTCGGATGAGCTGTCGACAGATGTCACGACACTGATCTCGCACTCCGAACGGATCATCTCTATTCTGTCTCACACTCGAGAGCTGCTGGGCAGCGAACAGGGGATTTGATGGAAACATACGATGCGATTCTGATCGGCACCGGGCAGGCAACCGGCACGATGCTGCCGGAGCTCCTGGACATGGGAAAGTCGGTCGCGACCATTGAGAGCGGACGAGTGGGCGGCACCTGTGTGAATTGGGGCTGCACGCCTACCAAGACGATCGTTGCGAGCGCGCGGGCGGCCCACATGGTGCGGCGGGCAGGCGACTTCGGCGTCAGGGTTACGGAGTCCTCAATAGACTTCGCCCGCGTGATGGAGCGGCAGAACGCAATTCGAGAGGGCAACTCAGAGTCGTTCGAATCGTGGCTCAGGGAGGTGACGACGTTCTACCGCGGTTCGGCCGCATTCGAGAACGGGCACGAGATCCGCGTAACGCCAACAGACCGCGACGGCAAGCCGAGCGGCGAGGAGCCGTTCGTCATACGTGGACGAACGATCTACATTCACACCGGTGCACGCGCCCGAATTCCCGATCTCCCGGGAATCGATACCGTCCCCTACCTCGACAATCGCGGCATCCTCGCTTTGGAAGAACTTCCGCGTCACCTGATCGTGATTGGTGGCAGCTACATCGGACTTGAGTTTGGTCAGGCGTTCCGCCGCTTCGGAAGCGAGGTGACGGTGATCGAACGGGCACCCCGGATCATGACTCGGGAGGACGAGGATGTCGCGGTTGAGGCCACTCGGATTCTCTCTGGCGAGGGAGTCGAGATTCTCTGCGGCTCCACTGTGCGATCTCTTCATGGCAACTCAGGCGAGGTGCAGGTGGAGATCGAACGAGACTGGGGCGACGGCACAGAAGTCAGATCGATCGCGGGCTCTCACGTACTGCTTGCTACCGGGCGCGTTCCGCAGACAGAGGCGCTCAACCTTGGGGCCGCCGGAGTAGAGACCGACGATCGAGGCTTCATCCGAGTCAACGAGGTGCTACAGACGACCGCTCCCGATATCTATGCGGTTGGAGATGTGAACGGCCACGGTGCGTTTACGCACACATCGGTTCACGACGGACTGGTCATCAGCAAGAACCTTCGCGGCGAATCTTGGAAGTGGACCGACAGAATACCCGTCTACTCCCTCTTTATCGATCCACCACTCGGTCGCGTCGGCATGAACGAGATTCAAGCCAAGGCGAGCGATCGCGCGATTCTCCAAGGAACAATGATGATGAGCGAGGTTGGACGAGCGCGGGAGAAGGATGAGACAGCCGGGATACTAAAGGTTCTCGTAGATGCCGAGTCGAGTGAGATCGTTGGTGCAACGGTGTTCGGCGTTGGCGGTGACGAAGTGATCAACGTCATCGCGAGTTGGATGTATTCCGGTCTTCCATACACGGAGCTGCAACGGGCGGTACTCGTCCATCCAACGGTAGCCGAACTGTTGCCGTGGGTCTTCGCCAATCTGCAACCGATCGAGTAGATGACCCTCGACACGACAATCATCATCTACGGCGCGCTCAGTGTTCCAGTTGCGATCTCGCTCTGGGTCGCCTGTCACGCCTTGGGGAAACCGCAGGATGCACTGGGCTTTGCCCTGTTCGCCTCGACCATGGTGGTGACGCTCGGACTCTGGACCCTCGCCGGTCTCACCGGTCTATCCTGGATTGACGTGACCGGGGATGCGGTCTACGTGGCCGGGAGCCTCCTTCTGACTCGAGCGGTCGCGGGAGCGAAAGACGATCGCCAGATCTCTACTCGAATGCTGCTGTATGCCTCGCTTGCCGTCCTGGTCCTTCTTGCCGCAGTAGAGATCGTTCCGGGCGGGCGAGCCTATCGGCTCTCGTTCGCGATGGTGCTCGCAGGTTCGGCCCATGCCTGGGCGGCCACCATTCTTGTCTCGCGTGCGGTCAGTAAACGGCGCGCGCTCGAACGCACCGTCTATCTCGTCTTCGCGCTGGGGATCGCGCTGCTTCTCTTCGCCCGGGGCACGCTCTACGTGCTGACCGAATTCTCCAGTAATCTGATCATCCCTGAGGCTCAGGCACTGCTGCTTCTTGGATTTGGGCTGCTCTACAACGGTCTCTTCTTCTCCGTCATCATCTTTGGACTGCAGCGACTCGTCAGACGCCTCGCGGATGCGCAGGACAGAGTAGGCTCACGAGAACGCTGGGGCACGGTCACGAAGCTCTCCTCCGGTATCGTTCACGAGGTGGGCACAACAATAGGGGCCCTCGGTGCCGCCCTGAGCTCCGCCGGCGCGCGCGAGTACTCGGACACGGAGCTCGCAGCCGCAGTAAGCGAAAGCGGTCGCAGGCTGAGTGTGTCAGGAAGGAGGATCTCGCTTCACGAGGCGATGTTGATGGATCAGACAACCGGCGTCCGGTTCGACATTGCCGACGCCCTTCGGGTCGCTGCGGAGGCCTCCAGCTACGCCGATACGATCGAGTGTCGCGTCGACTGCCCGGCTGGACTCCGTGCAAAGGGGCGAGGCGCAGATCTCGCGATCTCAACGATGCTCCTGTTGCGACAGGGCCGGTTGGTGCCTGCCGGGAACGGCGGACCAATAGAGCTTCTCTGCGACGTGCATGGCGATCAGGCGAGCATCGAGTTTTCCGGCATCGTCTGGCCCGCAGAGGTCGTTGATCACCTTGAGTCGTACACGTTCGAACGGATCGAGAACGACGGAGGCACATGGGGCAACTTGGATCTTGTCCTGAGGACCGTCCAGTGCGAGTTGGACGGCGAAGTCGAGGCGACGCCGGTGAGAGGTGGGTATCGACTTGGACTGCGGGTTCCCGTGGAGGATAGGTGATCGAGTTTGACTTCGAGATCATCGTCACCCTTCTCGCCTCTGTGGCCGCGGCGGCCGCCTTCGTCTTTCTGGCTCTGCGTCGGCTCCTTGGCTCAGATAGATCCATTCGCGAGTGGCTTCACTTCACCGTCATCTTGCCGGTCGCCCTTGCCGGCACCTCCCTCCTTCCGGTCCTGGATTCCGGACTCGTGCTCGTCATCACAAACGTCCTTTACGGAGTCGCTGTTGCCTCGTTCTTCACCGGCGCCCTTGGTCGCACCACCCTGAACGGGCAGTGGGGAGCCACGGTACCGATTGCCGGGGCGATTCTTGGGATCGCGACGGTCGTTTCAATCGCCCGTGATGCAACCTCAATCCACTTTCACGCATTCAGCGTGGTCTTCGGCGGCATGATGGCCGCCGCGGCGCTTGCCATGCTCCTCTACGGCGTCGACGTCGGCCGCGGGTATCGTATTGCGTTCGGAGTGTTCGCCTTGATGGTGACCATCGCAGCCGCCGCGCGCTCGGCATTTGCCATTCTCGCCGGAGGACCGGATGCGTTCGTTCAGAGCGCACTCGACGGATTGCTCATTGGAGCGATCGGAACCGGGGTTCTTGCGCTCGACTTCACCATCATCGCCATCCAGTACGATCTGATTGGAAGACGCCTCAAGGAATCCCGCCGGCTCCTCGATGAGGATGAGCGCCGGTCACTGATCACCGAGATATCACGCGGTCTCGCCCAGACGGCGTACGAAGAGGTTGAGCATGCGCAGACGATCCTGGAAGAGATTCCTCCACACTCTGAGCATCAAGAACTCAAGGCGATGGTAATCCGGACCATCGATCTGCTCCGAAGCCGGATACGGCGGTACGAGGCGCTGGATCACGATCCTGGCGATGAGACTCTACGCATGTGTGATCTCGAAGAGCTCGTTGGGAAGGCGCTTGCGGATACGGATCATGCCGTCTTTGCTCGGAAGGAGGACACCGATGGGAGCACACGGATAGTCACTCGACCGGCGATGCTCGAGCAGACACTCCGTCTCATAGCCGACCGCATCCCGGAGGTTGCGCAAGGCGCCACGGAACTGACAGTCTCCGTGGAAGAGGTGGACGATCGAGTCTCCATTTACTTTGCCGGCGCACACTTCCCACCGGAGGCGGACCAGAGCCTGCGGACCGAGATAACGCTTTCCCGACCGGAGAGCGCGAGGGAGTGGTTCGCACTTCAGTTCGCACGTCGAAAGGTGGAAAAGGTGCTTGGCGGAAGGATGACGCTCACGCGGGTGCGATCGGGAGATCTGCTTGCCATCGATCTCCCGCAGTACAACCAATCGGCCAACCCTTCGTAAAATCTCAAGTTCGCCGATACTCTCCATGTGGGCAGAATCGGGTTCTGCTGGTACATTCGGCATATGCGACGTGTCGCGGCAATTGCGCTCCTTCTGGTGCTACCCGCCCTCGCCGTGACTGCTCATCCCCATATGTGGATCGACGGAACGGTCGGGCTGATTATAGATGGGTCGGACGTCACCGGCCTCGAAGTTGAATGGCTGTTTGACGAGTTTAACAGCGCGGACATGATCTTCACCTTTGATACCAACCTAGACGGGAGTCTCTCTCAGGGGGAGATCGACCGGATCGAGGCGAGTGCCTTTGATCATCTGATGGCGGCGGATTACTTCGCGCTCATGTTTCAGGGTATCACGAGGGTCGAGGTTGGAAAGGCCACTGACTTCTCCGCAGGCATCCGTGACGGCCGCATCATGTACTCGTTCACCCTTCCATTTGAGATGTCGCTGGGAGATGCCCACGACCTGACGATTGCGCTCTTCGACCCGAGCTATTGGATTGACTTCATTACCGAGCCCTCCGAAGGCAGCTACCTTGCGGGGATCAGATTCGCTGGATTCCAAGCGGAGACATTGCATCTCCAGACTCAGGGATGGGGAGTCGTCTCGGTGCCTGCGGTACGCCTGAACGTCCAATGATCAACGCCCGCTCCCGCAGGCTGATTGCAATCGGCCTCCTTCTCCTGGTATGCGTTGCCGCGGCAGCGCAGAATCCCTTCACGCAAGCTCCGGCACCAGATTCACCCACGATCTACGGAGGGCGCGTCCCCGAGTTCATCCGCAGTTGGTCTCGCTCGCTCCAGGAAAACATTGCGATGCTCAGCCGGAGAGTCTCCGGTGGCGAGTGGACGGCGGCTCTCACGGCGTTCGGGCTTGCGGTCGTCTTCGGGATGGTCCACATCGCAGGCCCCGGACATGGAAAGATGTTCGCTATTTCCTACTTCAGCGGCAGGGACGCTCGTCTGCGACAGGGAATCGCGTACAGCGCCATCGCAAACGCCGTTGACAGCATCTCTGCGTTTGCTCTCGTGATGCTCGGCTACGTCGTGCTCCGGGCCGTGCTCCCGCAGTTCAGGGCCGAAGGTCCGCGGATTCTGCAGATCATCAGCTACGCGATCGTGACGCTCTTTGGCATTCTTCACCTGCTTTCGCATCTGCGTACAAGCGGCCACAACCATTCACACGATGGTCATTCCCACCACGACCACGCTGAGCAATCAGCCGACGAGCGTAAAGCACGTCCGGCCTGGATGCTCGCCGTCTCCGTTGGTCTGGTGCCGTGTCCTGTGAGTACCATCCTGATCGTCTACGGTATAGCGAACGGCGTTCTTCCACTGATGATCTTGATGGTCATTGGTGTCTCAATAGGCGGGTTTATTGTGATGAGCGTGATGTCCGGAGCCGTTATTCTGGGGAGGACAAAACTGATGGGGGCGCTTGACGCAGGTGCGGCGCACACCGTCTCAGCGATCCTCGAATACACCGCGTCAGGCGCGATCATCGTCGTCGGCATCCTGTTGCTGGTCGGATCACTGTAAGTGACCCGGCGCAGAAGACGAAGGAAGCCGCAGCCCTACTCGAACCGCACAAGAGCGCTCACGGGATGGTGATCGGAGGGGAACTCGTCCAGGAATCGGTTCCGGTGGACGGTCGCCTCGCTTAGCTCGACCTCAGCAGAGCCTAGGATGTGATCGATCGCAGGAAGGAGATTGATTCCGCGCCTGAAGTGAAACGTTGGTCCGTTTGCACCTGCCCGTGCGAATCCGGCTCGCCGCAGAATCCCCATTGTCCGCATGAATCGGAATGCGTTGAAGTCACCAAGGATCAGTACCGGGTCCTCCGAATACGCCGACTCGCCTTCTCGTTCAACGACGAGCCGCGCCGACTTCGTTCTGTTTCGGAAACTCGTCACATCAAAGTGAACGTTGTACACCATGAACCGCCGGCCTGAACCCAGCTCCTCAAATCGAACCCAGCTCGCAAATGCCGGGAATCGAGCGTGCCACGGTCTCGAGTAGATCTCATCAGACTCAGGAGAGAAGAAGAAAAAGCCCTGGTCGAGTGGCACGAGCCGGTCCGGCTTGTAGAGGATGGGCTGGGTGGAGGGATAGTGCGCAGGGTCTCCTACGGCCGCCGGTTGATAGTGGGGCATCTCGGCGAGTACGTAGTCGAGCTGGAGATTTGCGTCTGAGAAGTGAGGCCCACCACGCCCCGCTCCAAACGTCTCCATTTCCTGAAAGGCGATAAGATCTGCGTCAATCGACTCGAGAGCTGCCACAACCGATGGGGCCCTCCTCTCCCAATCGGTTCGGTCGTTCCGCACCGAGAGATAGTGAATGTTGAGCGTGACAACGCGAAGCGAATCGTCGGACTCAAGAACCTGACTTCCACCGTTTCCGGCAACAAGTCCACATAGCACAGCAAACACGCAGATCACTCGCTTCACGTTCGGAAGATAGCACTTCGGCGACTGGCGCGGGCATTGATTCATACGTAGTTCAAGATTAACATGAACACATGAACATACGTTCATATGAAGATTCAGATCAGTTTAGTGCCCCAGCGGCCGCGTCACTCGCCGATCTGTTCAAGGTGCTTGGAGATCGGACCCGGATTCGCGTCGTTCTCGCACTCCAGGATGGTCCGCTCTGTGTGAGCTGCCTCGCCGAGCGTCTCGAAATGGAACAATCGGCAATCTCGCATCAGCTCTCAGTCTTGAGGAGAAACCGACTGGTCAAGTACGAGCGGAAGGGCAAGCAGCTCTTCTACTCGCTCGATGACGACCACGTGGTCGCCCTCCTCGCGCTTGGCCTCGAGCACGTCCGGGAGATGCCGTGGATCTCGTAGTTCGAGTGGTACGCGAGGCCGCCCACCTCTTCGCCTCAATGGCACCCTACATTCTGTTCGGGCTCGCGACGGCGGGGCTCTTGAGCGTTACCGTCAGCCGCTCCTTCGTCGCGAGACATCTGGGCAACAATTCGATCGGTTCAGCTCTGAAAGCCGCGATCTTTGGAGTACCCCTGCCGCTCTGTTCGTGCTCGGTGGTCCCCACGGCAACCTACTTTCGCAAGTCGGGCGCCTCACGCTCGGCCGTCGTCTCCTTCCTCATTTCGACGCCACAGACGGGAGTCGACAGCATTGCGGCAACTTACGGGATGCTTGGACCGCTCTTCGCGGTGGTACGTCCTGCCGCCGCCTTGGTATCCGGCCTGATTGGCGGGGCGGTGTCCCTCGTGCTGGGACCGGCGCGGAGCGGTACGAGCATTGACGCAAGTGCCGAACCAACAGATCACGAAGCCGTGGAGGTAGGTCCGGTCAACACACTCAACTGGAGCGAACGTCTCAGGCGAGCATGGTCGTACGCGGCTATCGAATCGGTCGACGACTTGACGGTTCAGTTCCTGCTGGGCGTCGTAATTGGAGGCGGGATCGCCGTCCTCCTGCCGGCAGACTTCTTTCTGAGAATCGGACTCGACCAAGGAATCCTCGCGATGCTTGCCATGATCGCGATTGGTGCTCCCATGTACATCTGCGCAACCAGCAGTATCCCTATTGCACTCGCGCTCATCGCTAAAGGGCTCAGCCCGGGAGCAGCCTACGTCTTCCTGGTCGCCGGTCCCGCGACCAACCTCGCCACGCTTCTGATCCTCTCTGCCGTCATTGGAAAGCGGGACACGATCGTCTTTATGCTCACCGTCTTGATCTCAAGCCTCGCCTTTGGCTTCGCCGTGGACGGCCTGGTCAACCTCACCGGTTGGGCTCCTCCAATCTCGGCCGCGGCCGCGGGACACAAAGTGGGCGTCGTTGGGTTCGTGAGCGCCGGTGCCTTTGGCATTCTGATCGTTTGGGCATTGCTTCGGCGAGTAGGCCGCAGGCGGCGGTTAGCGGCGGCGGCCGTTCCGACGCACCCTGAGGATCACGCCTACGCAGCAGATAGCGGCCGCCGCACGGTGCTCTCTGTTTCTGGAATGACGTGCGCACAATGCGAGACATCCGTGGAGGACGCCGTTCGCTTGATTGGGGGAACGGAGCGAATCGTTGCCGATCATGGTGCCGGGAGTGTTGTCATCGATGGCTCCGTCGCAACCGCAGATACCATTCGGGCGATCCGGGACATCGGATTTGAGGCGCGTGTCGCCACCGACGACCGGTAGTCGAGGCAGCTACGCCCGCTGTTCCAGGTAACGCGCGACGACGAAGCAGACG
>JANQQY010000648.1 GCA_028284845.1 Spirochaetales bacterium | reverse complement strand
CGCCATGCGAACCGGATCATACTGCTCAGGGCCGGCCGCGTTCTCGACGTCGGTACCCACGACGAACTCATCTCGCGAAGTGAGGCCTATCAGCGCCTCTTCGCCTACGTGTAGAGGTTGCTATGGGCTTTATTCTTGATGGACTTGAGACCGAATCGTATGACCGCGCCTACACAGACAAGGCGCTGACGCGCCGGATCATCGACTACTTCCGGCCCTACGCCGGCCCGATGATCACCGTTTCGCTCGTCCTGGGGCTGAGCTCGCTCGCAGACGCCTTTGCTCCGGTCGTCATCTCCCGCGCGATTGATGCGGTGGGGATCAACAGTTCAATGCAGTTTATCGTTCTGGCGAGCCTCGCGGTGACGGGAGTAGGGGTCCTTGCCTGGGTCCTCAACTTCATTCGGCAGCGGATCGCGGCCCGGGTCGTTGGAGACGTCGTCCTCAACGTCAGGCGTGATGTCTTTGCGCGGGTCGTTGACCTCGACATGAGTTTCTTCGACGAGACTCCCGCCGGTCGGATCGTCAGTCGTGTCTCAACAGACACCCAGGACTTCTCAAATACCGTAACACTCGTGCTTCAGTTCGTGAGCCAGATCATCATCGTGCTCGTTCTGATGGGCTACCTCTTCACCGTCAACTGGTGGCTGACCATCATGCTGATCCTCATGATGCCCATCGCGGTCTGGATCGCTCTCTCGTTCCGGAAGCTCGCACGCCGCGTGACCACCAACTCGAAGCGAGCGATCTCCACGATCAATGCCCACATGCAGGAGAGCATTGGCGGTATCGCAATCGCAAAGGCCTACCGGCAAGAGCGTCGCTTGTATGACGACTTCGCGCGTGAGAACCAGCTTGCCTACAAGGTTGGGCTCAAGCGAGGAGTCGTTCTCTATCTCATCTTCTCGATCGTTGGACTCGCATCCGGTGTTGGCACGGGACTGCTTGTCTACGCCGGCGGTCTTGGCGTAGAGACGGCACCGGCAGCCGGAGCTTCCTTTATTGCAGGTGCGCTCGCCGACTTCCGGCGCATGACGCCAGGCGAGTGGTATCTCTTCATGCAAGCGGTCGGCCTGATCTGGTTCCCGATGCTCCAGATTGCTAGCTTCTTTAGCCAGTTTCAGGACGGCCTCGCCGCCGCCGAACGCGTCTTTGCCCTGGTTGACGCGGACACCTCTGTGGATCGTCCTTCCATGGTCGAACTGGCTAGCGGCGCTGAGGTGGCCTCCGGTGAGATTTCACCTGAGAACAAGCTCACCGGTGCTCTGACATTCGACCACGTGAACTTCTCCTACTCGGACAAGGAGGTCGTTCTGCCTGATTTCTCCCTGGAGATTCCGGCCGGTCAGACGATCGCGCTTGTTGGCCACACCGGCGCGGGAAAGTCATCCATTGCCCGCCTTGTCACTCGTTTCTACGAGTTCCAGGGAGGCTCCATTCTCGTGGACGGGAAGGACATCCGGTCGCTCGACCTCCCCAGTTTCCGGCGTCAGATTGGCATTGTTCCGCAGACGCCCTTCCTCTTCACGGGCACGGTGGAAGACAACATTCGTTACGGATCTCGTGACTCGACCGACGAAGGCGTCCAATGGGCCGCCTCTCATGTTGGATCGGGGGATTGGCTTGAGGATCTCCCTGACGGACTCGCGACAGACGTTGGAGAGCGAGGATCATCGATCTCGCTCGGGCAGAGACAGCTTGTGGCTCTCGCACGCGTGCTCCTCAAAGACCCCGCGATCTTCATCCTTGATGAGGCAACCGCGAGCGTCGACCCCTTCACTGAGGCACAGATCCAGGAGGGTTTGGACGCAGTCATGAAGGGCCGGACCGCAATCGTGATCGCCCACCGGCTCAGTACCATCCGCACCGCCGACCGGATCATCGTCCTGGACAACGGTCGCATCATTGAGGATGGCAACCACGAGGGGCTGCTCGAAAACGGCGGTCACTATGCCGAGCTCTACAACACCTACTTCAGGCACCAGTCTCTGGACTACATCGAGAGTGGCGCACGAGCGTAGCTCGCTGACGCCGCCATCGCGGTGCGCTTGCGGTGTCAGCGCCTCACCCGGCCGCCCGCGAGCTCAGTCGCGGCGCTCCGCCTCGTGCGCCGACCTCTATTTCCGCACCTTGTTTAGCTTCGCGTTCACCACCTGAACAAGTGCCGGGGGAAAGGCGTCCGGCTTGAAGCCGATGATCGTCTCGAACGGGAATCGCTTCGCCATCTTGAACCGCTTGTCCTGAAGGAGGGCATCAAAGTGCTCCCGCAAGATGGCCTCGCCCTCCGGGTTCGCGATGATGTCCTCGATCTTATCCTTGATCGAGAGAAAACCTTCCGGGAACTCGAGTTCACCGTCCGCCGGTTTGTCGAACCAGTTCTGGATGTTCTCATCTGCGTCGAAGTTCAGAATACCCTTGCCCCGCTCGTCGGCCGGGAGGACATAGCTCTCGTCCTGCACGTCAACTCTGACAAAGGTCGTTCGATCCTCCAGGTTGCCCGCCTTCGCGACAACCTCATTCTCACCTGCGCCGAGTGTGACGGTGAATCGGAAGACCGTGGGGAGACCTCCACCGTTGTCTGCTGGTTCTACCTGCTTGCCATTGTGCAGGAGGGTAACGCTCTCCTGGTTCGAATAGACCTTCACTTCTATCGACTCGGTGTGCCGATTCACAAATCGCTTTGCTGCAATGTGGAGCATCGGCTCCGGACTCCAGAGCGATTGATAGAGGTAGAAGGCGTCCTTCCGAACGGAGCGATCGAAGGTTACGAGGCCCTTGTTGTTCCGACCTTTGACCCCGCCTTCATCACGCATGTCGGATCCAAAGTCGAACATGTTCCAGACGTAGGTTCCCCAGATGTAGTCGTACTTCAGGAAGGTCTCCATGACCTCCTCGTGGTACTTTGCGTGATACTCCTCCGTGTAGTCCTTCACCTTGGGATCGTCTGAGTGGAGCGTGATGATGCCTTCGGCGCCGTACTCCGAGTAGGCGAAAGAACGTGAAGGACGAGCGGCTCGATGGCGCCTGATAAAGGTCTCATAGCCCGACGTATCACCCACGTACCACCCGTGGTATTGATTGAACGCCACGAGGTCGGTCTCATCGTTCGCGGGATCGTTCTCATCAATGAGCATCACCTGCGCCTGGGTCGTCGGCCGATAGGGGTCATCTGCCTTTGCGACCGCGGCGATGCCTCTCACCGTCTCATGGAGTGGACGTTCGTCCGGGAAGATCCCAATCTCGTTCTGTACCCCCCACATCACGATCGAAGCGTGATTGTAGTTCTGCCGAATGAGCTCGTGCATCTGCTGCACCGCATTCTCCTCGTAGTTATCAACGGTTCCCGTGCGAGAGATGTAGGGGATCTCCGCCCAGACCACCATGCCGGCCTGATCGCAGAGATCGTAGAAGAAACTCGAGTGCTGGTAGTGGGCGAGACGGATGCTGTTTGCTCCTACCTCCTTGATGAGCTCCATGTCCTCAACCTGGTGTTCGCGGCTTAGCGCGTTCCCAACGCCTTCACGATCCTGATGTCGGCTCACACCTTTCAGGCGCGTGGCGGTGCCGTTGAGAATGAAGCCCGCCTCCTCGTCGAATCTGAAGAAGCGCAAGCCGGTTGGGATATCGATCGAGTCGACGAGTACAGCGGCCGGTTCTCTGTCAGTCGCGCCGGCGTCGTCGCCACTCGAACTCTCATAGAGTTCGACCCGGCAGGTATAGAGGTACGGGTCGGTTGTACTCCAGAGGTGCGGAGCATCCACGCGAAGGGATGTCGCGAGGGAGCCGCTCTTATTGATCGTCCCCTCTGTCTGTGCCGTGGCCACCGCTACGCCGTCTGCGTCAAAGAGAGTAACGACTACCTGGGCTCTCGAGGCCTTCTGCGCGTTTCTCACGAGTGCGCGGACCTCGAGCTCGGCGCGCTCAGAGGAGACTTCGATCTGGGAGATGTAGACGCCGCATGAGCCAAAATCGCAGAGGTCGAAGTGGAGCGGCGATGTGATCACGAGATTGACGTCGCGATAGATGCCCCCGTAGAAGGTGAAGTCCGCATAGAGTGGGTAGACCTCCTCGTTATGCGTGTTGTCTGCGCTGATGGCGATCTCATTTGTGCCCGCTCTGATGAGGTCAGTGATGTCGAACCGGAACGTCGAGTAGCCGCCCTTGTGCTCGCCGGCGTGAGCGCCATTCACGTAGATGTTGGCAACGCTGTTCACACCTTCACATTCGATGTAGACGCGCTCGCCTTCCTTAACATGCGGCGCCTCGATTGCTCGTACATACCAGCATCGTCCGCGGTGGTAGTCGTCTCCGCCGTCCTGTCCATCGGTCGCGTTCCAGGTGTGCGGAATCTCGACCTGCTCGAAATCGGTGACGGACGCAAGCTCTCCAGCGTCGACCGGTTGCTTCGTGAATCTCCAACCATCATTGATCGGTACTCGTCTGGTCATGAGGCCTCCCACGATCACCTTAACGCCCCTCGTCCATTGCACATGGATTCATTTGCCTAAATCTGGATGTGATTGCCGAATCTGCAGGTGGACGGTAGAGTGAGCCGTGCCTGAACGTTCCGTGGCGTCGGTGCTGCACCGGCTCACCGCTCTTAATGTGCGGATTCTTGATCGCTCGGGTTCGGTGACAGATGCCGCCGAATCGCTTCGGCCGCCTCGCAGATGGCCGATCGGTAGGTGGGAGCATGAGTCGATTCCTGAAGCCGGCGTGGTCACGCTTCGGAGCGATCCCCTGGGATTTCGTGCCCTTCTCTGTCGGCTGCGCGATCGGCTTATCGTTGCCGGACCCTTCATAGAGGCTGATGCTCGCGTCACACCGCCGGATTCGCTCACCGCTGATGAGCATCGTCCCTGGGCCCTCTTTCTTGAATCGGTCCCTCAGAAAGAACCAGCGGATGTTGATGCTGCGGCCTGCCTGCTCGTCGCTGCCGGGAACCTGTCGTACGTCCGGGTTGAGCGCGGTCAGCGTGATCCCGAACAACCACGGTCCTCCGTTGACGCCTACCCAGTCCCAACGTCCAAGGAGGAGAACCAGACCATCGAGAGGCGCTACGCGGCCGAGCGCGCCATACGTGAGGCGATTGCTCACGGCGATCGAGACGCGCTCCTCGCGTTCCGGCAGCCAGCCCCCGGATTCGTCGCATTCGCCGACCGACTCCCGGATGACCCGTTGCGCCTACGCAAGAACCTCTTAATCGTACTCAACTCACTTGGCCGCCTATCAGCCGAACGAGGCGGCGTCCTTCCGTTTGAGTTGCACACCCTCTCGGAGAGTCACGCCCTTCGGATCGAGCGGTGTCGAACCTCACGCGACGCAGAGTCACTCGCTCCCGAGATCATCATGCGCTACTGTGAGGCTGTCCGATCGCACGCGCTGACCTCCTATTCGCTTCCGGTCCGCCGGGCGGCGTCCCACATCCTCCGGCATCTTGAGCGGAAACTGACGCTGGACGAGCTCTCCGCTCTCTCCGGCTGCAACCCCACCTACCTCTCGCGCCGGTTCAAAGCCGAGACCGGCGAGACCATCACGGAGTACATCCAAGGGAAGAGAGTCGCCGCAGCTTGTTGGCTTCTCGAGCACGACGGCGCGCCTATCACGGAGATCGCGTTTCGCGTGGGGTTTGCAGATCCCAACTACTTCAGCCGCGTCTTTCGTAGCCGGATGGGCATCACCGCGAGGGACTACCGCCGCGAGAACCTCAGTGGCGCGGTACAACACCGTGACGAAACCCGGGGAGACGCTTCTCGCCACCTTCAAGAGATCGATGACAATGAATAGATTAACCTCGCCGGTCATCATTGACTCCGTCGTTCAGGAGATCTGTGGCGCACCGCCTGTTCACCTGGAACCCATTCTGAGTGGCGGGCTGCACGAGACCTACCTGGCACACTTCTCTTCACACCGGCCTCTCATCGTCCGGATTGCGAGAGGTGAGCACTCCCCCTTTGCGCACGAGGCCGGAATTACCTCGCTCGCGCGTGGCGTCGGCGTTCCGGCGCCCAGGGTGGTAGGACACTTGCACGAGACCCTTGGAGAAGAAACGCTCTCGTTCTCCGTTCTCGAAGTCGTTCTGGGGCATTCAATCCAGGAGGCGCGCCTCGTCGACCCAGCCGAGCTCATCGCTCTTGTTCGGGAGAGCGGTGAGCTCCTCGCCCGCCTTGGCAGCATCTCTCCCGCAGTCGGCATCCGTCACGAGTTGCATCGACCTCTACCTGAACGGATCGGTCGCGCCGCCAAGGCAGCGCGTCGGGCGATCGGTCCAACGGCGGATAGCCTGGTGGAGCGCGGAGCAGAGGTGCTCACCGAGACTTTGGACACTGCCTCGCGCCCCGTCTCGATGCTTACCCATGGCGATTGGCTTCCAAAGCATCTCTTTGTCGATGATCACCACGCCATCGTCGGTGTGATTGACTGGGAGTTCGCCGGACCGGCGCCAATCGAGCGCGAGCTTGCGCGGTGGGAAGTCGCGGCTCGCGCCCCCTTCCACGATCTTGGAAGCGCCCTGGAGGAAGGCTACCTTCGGACTGCTCCGGCGCACCCGATAGACGAACGATGGGTCGGGGCCTTTGCGATCGAGTTTGCTCTGGAGATCCTTGGCTGGCAGAATCCCGCCTCAATCGGCCTCCAACACCGGTGCGTGGAGGTCATTCGGCGGTACGCCCTGTGATATCTTGCTATCAAGATGCTCCGCATTGAGGAACTCACCAACTCGAATCGCTCTCTCCTCAACAGCCTCCCCACAGGCTACTCCTCCACACATCGTCTCAACGTAGTCGCGACAGGCTTTGGAACGACTCTCCGGTTTGACGCATGCCCGCCGTACACCAAGACCTACGATCGTGATCAGATGGACGTCTCAAGTCTCATCAAGAGCGATCACAAGACGGCGTTCCTCGCGATCGTAAACGGCACACTTGCCGGCCAAATCATTGCTTGGCGTTACTGGAACAACTACTGCCACGTCGAGGACGTCGTTGTTGCCCCGGAGTTTCGCCGTCAGGGCATTGGGACACGCCTCATGGATCAAGTCGTTCGTTGGGCTCGCGAGCACGGGCTCCCCGGTGTTCGCCTTGAAACGCAAGACACAAACGCACCGGCGTGCCACTGGTACGCGAAGTACGGCTTTGAGATTGGAGGCTACGATCGCCGCCTCTACACCGGTATTGATCCCGCCATCAACGAGATAGCCGTCTACTTCTATCTACTGTTCTGACGCGCTCCGATGTGCTACACCTGACGCCTTCATGGAAGAGAGATGGGACGACATAACCGACATTCGTGATCACTACGACAACGACCCTGATCGTGAGGTTGATCGGCTGACTCGCCATCCAATCGAGTTTGCGATCACGATGCGGCACCTCAAGGCGCATTTGCCACAACCGGAGGCGGGACCAATTCTTGAGGTGGGATGTGCAGGGGGGCGCTACACGCTCGAACTCGCTCGCCTTGGCTACGAGGTCGTTGCGGTTGATCTCTCTCCAGTCCTGGTCGAGCGTTGCAGTCGGGAGGCCGATCGCTCTCCGTTCTCGCGGCAGATAGGGACAGTTGTCGCCGACGCGCGAGATCTTTCGCCCGTGCCTCAGCGTCCATTTGCGGCTGCCTTGGTGATGGGCCCTCTCTACCATCTGATCAACCGACAGGAACGAATCGTGGCTATTCGCCAGGCGTCGTCACGAATCGACGTGGGTGGTCTTTTTGCGTCGGCGCACATCTGCCGGTTCGGAACGCTCGCACACATCGCCCTGTCGATTCCCTCTTGGATCGAGAATGAGGAGAACGTTCCGGCACTGCTGCGCGACGGCTATCCGCCTATCTCTGAGCGCGGGGACGGGCAGTTTCGCGGTTACTTCGCCCATCCGCACCAGCTTGAGCCGCTCCACGCTGAGGCTGGGATCGAACCGATCCTGACCGCCTGTTCGGACCCGGGATCTGCAGCCCTTGATTCCCGTTTTCACGAGATGACGCCGGAGCAGCGGCAGAAGTGGCTTGACCTCTTCTACACTGTGAGCACGGAGCCAAGCTACGTGGGGAGCTCTTCTCATCTGCTGTTTGTTGGGCGAAAGGGCGTCGCTTAGGACGGGCGCACTCGCCAAGCGCCGCCGCAGCACGACTTGGTCCGCCGCGGACACGCACTATCAATCACTCAGCACCTTTTTCATGATTGCGTTCTGCGTGTGGAGCAGGCACTCCTTCGCCTCGTAGTTTTTACACTGGGGCAGAAGGAGCGCGTCCGCCGCCACTTCCTCTCCGCGGGTCACCGGAGGGCAGGGCAGGAAGAAGCCGTCGGGGTTGATGCGCTCAACGCGTTCTGCCGTGATCTGATAGGGAAGGAATGATCCGGCGATCTCCTCTTTGTCGTCCGCCGATGGCCAGCAATCCGTGTAGATGACATCAGTGCGGTGCGAGAGAACAGCGTCCAGGTCGGCGCTCGTCGTAATCGATCCGGCTGCGTCAGCTTGCAGAGTCCGGAGCTCTGGATCGGGAATGAGGTACTCTTCCGGCGCAACTTGCGTCACATCGATTGGCAATCTGCTGGCTGCCTCGAACCAGCTCATACACAGATTGGTAACCTCACCCACAAAGACGACAGAGAGACCTTCGAGCGATCCGCGCTCGCCCCGTATGTACTGGAGGTCGCTCAGGATCTCGCACGGATGGTTGTGATCAGTTCTGGCGTTGACGACCGGACCGGAGAACCTCGTCGCGAACTCGATCAGGTCATCATGGCGGCGACATCGGACGACGGCCATATCAAACCAGTTGTTCAAGTATGGCCCAATGTCCTCGATCGGTTCGTTCACGCCCAGATCTCCCGGGACGTACGAGACCTCTGCGCCGAGTGCACGCGCGCCGATCTCGAATGCAAGACGGTTGCGAAAACCGGACCCGGCGAACCAGAGCGCAACTCGCCTACCCGCGAGAGGCGTGTGCAAGGTGTTCGATCGCCAGCGATCCTGTAGCTCGTCTGCGCGGTCGAGCAGCTCTGTGACCTCCTCGCCTGTCAGGTCCGTGATCGATAGGAAGTCCCTCATCTGGTTGCCCTCCGTCGCCGTTGATTCGACATCATCATACTGCTCCCCAAGCGGCGAACCGCGATCAAGACCGATCTTGAGCTAAGATGCTCAACCCGACGGCGCGTAATGATCGACGGTGAGCACGTGGGTCAGCCCCAATGAGAGCGCAAGACCTCGAGACGCATCGTTGGAGGCCGCGAACTGATAACGCGGGGCTCGGTCGTGACTCACGAGGTGTTGGAGCGCTGCAGAGACAACTGCCTTCGCGAATCCTCGTCCCCGGAAGTCGGGTTTCGTGAGCACCGCCCCAATCTCCCAGATGCGCTCGTAGTTCTGGTACGCCATGCAAAAAGAGACGAGCTGTTTGTCGCGTCGAACTCCGAACCATCGCGAGCCTCGCGCTGCATGCGAGGCGAACTCCTCCGTTGTGTATCCGCTCGCGCAGAACATTCCCATCGCCTCGGGGTCGTCATTCGCGCCGGACTCCACCTCGACGCCGGTCGGCAGGGTAGGTGGATGATACCTGTCATGTGATGTGAATGACTCGAACGAGTTCATTCGAACAAAGCGCAGCTCTCGTGTTAGGACGTCGCGCGCCGCGTCGTCATGAACCTTGAACACCACGTCCTCGTGCCTCGATTCAAGGATTGCTTGGCGAATGAGAGAGTCCGAAGTCCCGTCGATCATGATCACCGTTGCTGCGTGCGAATAGTGCGCGGCGTCCCACGCCGAGACGGTCGCGTTCAGTTCCGTGCGACATGCCCATCCCGAGTCGTCTCTGATCACGGTGACATCGGTAGCGCTTGGAAACATCGTGAGCATTTTGAGCGTCATAAGATGTGAGAATTCATGCTCACTGAGCAGCGTCAGCACGCTCTGACGACTCGACTGAGATGGACCGAATGTCAGTCGGCGGGGAGTGCTCACGAGGTTGTGATGCCAAAGAAGATGCGGAGAATGCTCTCGCGGCCCGGGACGTTCCGGGCTTCGAAGCGCTCGATCGTTCTGGATCGTGCGTAGGGTTGCGTTCTCCGCTCGTACGACGTTCCATCGATTTGAAGATCGATGATCCCAAAGCAGGTCTCATCTGACCGGGTGCAACCAGACGATCCTGGGCTCACGAATCTGGTTCCACCGCATTCTTCGTCATGCGGCCGATGGTCGTGCCCAAAGACGATGATGTCGGGCGCGGCGTGCTCACCGGACGCCCTCGTCTTCCACCGCTCGTATTCCTCGGCATCGCTGACGAGGGTACCGTCCGAGTCGAACCCTGCGTGCTGGAGCACAACAGAGTGCACCCCGTGGCGATACCGAATCAGTTCCGGCATTCGATCGATTGCGTCCTGATTGGATGCCGAGAGTTGCTCACTCGCCCAGCGCTCGTGGTCAATCTCATCCGGGTGCATCCATGCCGGCGGGTTCTCGTGAAGCCGATGTCGGATCGAGTCCTCGTGGTTCCCACGAATCAGTATCACCTGCCGTTCAAGCAGATAGTCCAGCGTCTCTGCTGGGTCCGGTCCCATCCCAACCGCGTCTCCCGTGTGAACCACCAGATCGACGCCGATCGCCGCAAGTGCATCAAGGATGGTCGTGGCAGCCTCAAGATTTGCGTGGACGTCTGTAAACACACCAATCTTCATCGCGACTGAGATCGTACAAGACGCCGAGCGCTCCCTCAAGGCGAGTGCTATCATTCTTCTGCAAGGAAACGACGCATGTGTGCTCGCGCTTCGCTCAGCTGATACTTGATCGTACCCATCGGTCTGGAGAGCATAGAAGCGATCGATTCAAGGCCAAGGTCGTGCTCGTAGCGCAGCTCGTACACCTGGCGGAGTCTGATTGGAAGGCGTGAGGCCGCCACACGGAGCGAGATTCGTTCCACTGGATCGCGCTCCGGCGCCTGCTCCGCAACGACGCAGTCGGCCACCGATCGACGCTTCGCGTCTCGCACAAACTCAAACCAGACGTACCTGCAGATGCCGTAGCACCACGCCTGGACATCGGATTCCCCGCGAAACGCCGACGCTTTCTTGACGCAGCGATAGAGGACCTCCTGAACGAGATCCTCAACGTCTGCGGAGTTCCATACACGTCGAGAGAACCATGCAGTTACTCGGGGCGACATCCTTCGCAGTTGCTCACTTGTGAGAGGATCATTCATCCCCACTCTCGGACGGCAAGAAAGCGGAAAGGCGCTCACGAAGCAAGTAAACCGGTTGTTCGGAGAGGATCGCATCAAATCCGTTGATCAGCATGTCTAGTCGACGGCGCTCGAGTTCCAACTGAGTTTCCTTGTGACGTTCGAGAATCTGCCGAGCGTCCAACGGATCCCACCCGTCAACAACGAATTGCAGGCCTTTTCGGGCGATCGGATCGTCTGTGTCCGGACGTACCGACTCTACCGCGAGCGCACCGTTTCTTCGCGCGAACTCGACGAGTTCGATGAGGCTCCGGCGTACCTCTGCGAGCGTCGTGGTTGAGAAATGCGGCGGTTCGCTTCCCGTCGCGTCGCCGGGATCGTCGTAGTCCCGATACTTGTGCAGCTTTTGCACGAACGTCTCCTTGGCCTTCGCTGCGATGTGGCGCGGGGTTTCTGCCTCTACGGCGCTGATCTCTTCGGTGAACAGCTTCGAAGCTCGCTCAGAGACATTCCGCAAGATGATTCCTCGTTCTTCTTGCGACATCTGTAGTGCTGCCTTCGCAAGCAGGGTTGCGTCGACCTCTCGCAGCGCGAACTGCACGATGCGATTGTTTCGTTCGGTTGGTTCCTGAAAGTCCATCAATTCCATCACTGCGACTCCTCTCCCTTTGTGCTTGTCTTTGCATAGTATGTGTCCGGGACCGACGTTTTGGTTGGGAGATCTCGCCGCGCTCATGTGTCATTCCGCTTCGCCGCACCTTCCGGTTTGCTATACTCCCCAACCATGCAGCCCGAAGCACCATCAGACGAGTTCAGCGTTCGATCTTTGGAGATCGAGCCGAGCCTCGAGGCGGTGGTCAGAACGATGTGCCGGTGCCCACACCGTCGAAGTGGACCGATCCATTCTTCACGAGTTCAAACACGAGTGGCACGCGGCCGACGTGGCCGGCTGAAAGCTCCGGCAGCTCATCCGCTGTGAACCACCCTATGTCGATCGCCTCGTCCGTTGTCGTTGGAGTTCCGGTTATGTGAGAGACGTGGAAGACAAAGCTGATCAGATGATGCTGGAAGGAGTACTGCCACAACCGCGAGTCGAAGACGCCGAGCAATCGCTCCGGCGTACCGGACACTCCCGTCTCTTCCATAAGCTCCCGCGAGCAACCCTCGGCTGGAGTCTCACCCACCTCGAGCAGACCTCCCGGCATCGCCCACTTGTGATCGTCGTGCCTCCTGATCAAGAGCATTCGATCCCCATCCATGACTGCGGCATCCGTACCGGTCATTGGCGAGATGTGATACGGATCGGCGCGATATCTCGCATGGATCGTCTCCGGTTCCTCTGAAGAGCCGGTGGCAACGATTGACGCCGCGATCCGCAACAGCCTGGAGTAGCGTTCACGGTCGAACCTGTCCGTCGCGTAGATGAGGCCTTGATTCGCGATGGCCCGAATCTCGTCTCCTAGGATGGCAACCGAATCGGAGCGACCTCTATCGTCCGAGTTATCGTGCGCGCCCATCAATTCAGTCCTCTGATCTGATCGAGTTTCAGCCACTCCAACTCGCTCTCCTCGAACATGTGCCCCTCGTCTTCGATTCGGATACAGCGTGCGGACGGGAACCGTTCGGCGTACTCTGCCAGATGGGAGACGGGCACGACGGTATCGTCCTCGCCATGAAAGAAGATGAGTTCTCCGTACCCGTCAATCTGCGAGGGTATCTCCTGTGGCAGACCGAACTCGGGGACATCCCACTCGGGATCGGTTCCGCACCAATACGGCGCTGCGAGGATTCGGATCGCGGTCAGAGCGTCAATCGGCCCTGATTCGCAGAGAAGCTTCAGCAGTATCGCGCCCGAGACCGAGTGAGCGACAACGATCACGCCTTCGCCGGCCTCTGCGATGCTTGATTGGATTGCCCTCGACCATGAGGCATACGACGGGCTGTCCGGGTGAGGAAGCGATGGGACCAAGATCGGAACATCGGGGGGTACCTGTCTCCCGATCGCCGGCGCCCACCTGTCACGCGCTGCTCTGTACGCCTCGTGGCCTGCACCGTGAAGGAGGAGGAGTGTTCTCCCATTAATCATGACTCACGGTAGCAGATCACGCAGCCGAAGTGCTACGTGCCGGTGGGTCCGCGGCGCGCTCCGCCGGCGGGCCGGCTTGCACGGAACTCTGAGGGGGAGAGGCCCGTCTCGCGCCGGAATGTTGCAGCAAAGTAGCTATGATCGCTGAACCCCACGGCTGCTCCAACGTCGCCCACCGGCAGTGAGCTTCGTATCAAGAGCCGTTTTGCTTCCTGAATCCGCAACGCCTGCACGTGTCGCGAGAAGCTCATCTTCATCTCTCGCGAGAACACCCGACCAAGGTGATCACTGCTGACTCCTGCCGCCTCGGCGGCCATGCCCAGCGTCACGTGATCGGTGTAGTGATCACGCACATAGCTCAGTGCGGAGGATATCAGCCCTGCGTTCCGAACCTCCCGCAGGTCGAACACCAGGTCGACGAATCGGACCACCATCTGTGCGAACCAGTGACGGATGGCGCTCACACGCTCGAGACCGCGGAGCCGCTTGAGTGATCGATACTCAAGGCCAAACACCTGCTCCGCGCTCGCGCCTCCCTCAATGGCGGCACGGGAGAGGAGAATAACCAGCTCCAGAACGCGCGACCGTGCTTCTTCGGCCTCCACATGAGGGGCGAAGACCTCGGTTTCGAACCTGCGGAGGACGCGCTCTGCCGATCTCCTATCGCCGGCCGCCACAGCTGCCCGTAGGTCGGCCTCTTCGGCGATTGGATAGGGCATGGTGCTTCGCTTGTCACCCTCCATCGAGCTCAAGTAATCGAGGTAGTCGGTCAAGTCGACGCGTTCCGGTGCAGACTCGCTCTCGATCTCGCGGCTCAACGGGTCGGTGGAGAGCGAGAGCGCAACTCGCTCCGCCACATCCGCCAGCGACGTCGCCTCCGCAGGAGATACGACGGGAAGCGAATCGATCCACGACCGGACGGCATCTCGCGTGAGGAGCCCCGCCGTAGGTGACTGGCCCACTGCGTCCTCAACCGTTTCGTCGACCGATCCGAGAACGGAGGGGCCGAGCACCAGGAGATGGGTCGCGTATCCCTCTCTGGTGACTGCGGCGGCGATATGAAGCAGAGTGAAGGCGCAGACGTAGATGTAGCCGCGCCCTATCTGTTCTGCCTGGTAGGCGGCAAACCGGTGCAGCGGATCAGCGCTAGTCGGCGGGGCGTGTCCTGCGAGTCTCCGCTCACAGAGGCTGCACGTCGAACCGGTTCCGGGCGTGACCCTGTCCGAGAGATCGAGGGCCACGCAATCGATTCCAGTGACACGCGAGAGGTGAGTCGCCGCCTCTGACACACTCATATCTCAAGTCTACTCGCTCAGGCTCAGTTTGCGATCCTGCTTGCCGACTTAGAGACCGTACTCAGAAAGGGTCACCGCCTCGGTGTCGATCTCCGCCTGCATCTGATCAACGAACTCAGACTCGTTTGTCGGGATTGTGCCAAGCTCGTCGTTGATCCGCGTTACCCACTCAGCTTCCCGCTCTTCGAGAATCAGCCGTCCGCTCGCCGCAGCATCGGAGATGATATCGAGAGACCTCTTGACGGCTGCAACGGCTCCGGCTACCTCATTGGTCTCCGACACATAGGCGCGAGCGATCTGGATCACCGAATCCGGCGCAAGAATAAGCGCCTGGGGATCGTGCAGGACATCGGACTCAACGAAGATCGCCTGGAGCTCGTCCTGAGAGCCCCTGCGCAGCGACCCGTTCATCACTCGTGTATCGTAGACCAGCTGCACCAGGTAGGCCGTTGGTGCCATGTCCGAAAGCAGTTTGATATTGCTGACCGACTCGTTGCTCCACATATCGCAACAGGCTGCTGCCACGTTCCCAACGGGCGAGAGGTGGGCACATGCGGCGGTCTTTCCTTCCATCGAGATAGGGATGCCCGCGATCGCCTTGAGGAAGGGGCCTTCGTAGCCGCAATCCTTGTCCGGGCCTCTTGCTCCCGCTTCAACCGCCGCGAGCGACCGACCGATTGACGCGACTCGATCGACGGCTGCGATCACGCGTGGGATGTAGCGCTTCTCAGCGAGCACCATCGCGGTGTTTGCGAATCCGCAGGCGGTGTCACCACCCGGTACTCGACCTGTTGAGTTCGCGATATCCACGATCTTTTTCCAGAGAAACTGCATGTCGCGGACGCCGAGCACGGAGAGCGCGAAGATCATCTGGCGAACGTTGCAGTACATCAGAGCGTCGTCGTGTAGCTCCTTTCCACCTGTGCTTTCAATGGAAAGCAGGTCGCCCCCGGCTCGTGCGCCTTGTTCAAAGAGTTCGAGCATCGCGTCCATGCGGGGGCTCGTGCGCATCTTGACCGGTCGGTCGAAGTCCCTGGTGTCATTGGGCGTGAGGCGAATCGTCGCGTTGACGCTTCCACGTGCGCGCGACTCTTCGCAGAGTTCGTGCATCGCTGTGACGATTTCGGTGCCGAGCGTCGGGTCGAGCGTCATCTCGAGCAACGTCTCGAGCTCAAGGATCACCTCTTTCTGGTGCAGCTCTTCGCTCCTCTTCAGAGCTCCGCTCACGATCTGCCGATAGTGCTCGATAACTTCGCCGCGAGTATCGTCGTTGATCGTCATTGGCGGCAACGTGAAGTTCAGCTCCGGAATGACCTCCCCGGCGCCGATTGCGATACCGTTGCTGGTTGTCACCGGCTGTGGCGCTGTCCCGAATGAGAGCTTCTCGGTGGCTAGTGATGAGTACATGCCGATCCTCCTGCCCTACCATAGCCCCCGCGCCGGCCACACCGTTATCAGAATGCCGTGCAGAGTGTGGAGAATCCGACATCGATTGGCGCGCTGAGCCGGCTAGAGGTAGGGAAGGTCGTCTTCGTAGTAGAGCGCCGCGTCATCAAAGAGGTAGTGGTACATATCGATTGCCTGTGAGACCGGAAAGAACAGCGAGGCGCGGGCGAGTGACTTGCCCTCGATCTTCTGTGCGGCTTTATCAACGGAGGTTGCGAACTCGGGCGCGACCGAGGGCAGATAGAGCAGCTTCTCGATGGCCTGGTGCGCCAGAAGCGGGTCGTCGTCTTCGATAGCCCCGGCGAGCACGTGCCAAGGATCGGGATGTGCGCCCTCATGGTCCTGTGGAGAGCGGACGCCGAGGCCGATCAGTGCTGCCGCGACCTCAACCAGGACAAAGGACGGGTTGTCGAGCAAGGCGGCACTCACGCGTGCGATGTCTATCCTCTCGATCGACTCCCAGCCGGGGATGCCTGCCTGCCGAAGTCGAACAGCGGCAAAGAGACCGACCCCGGCCCAGTAGCGAACGGCTGCGTCATCATGGGTGAGGGTATCAACGAGTTGGTTGACGCTGTTCGGGCGGCCAACAAGATCAGCCACCTCGAGAAGCTGATCGAGAGGATTGTAGTCGACGTCAAACCTGCGTTCGTAGGGCGACGTATCGCGGGCACGGGCGACCATCTCGTGCTCCGGGAGGAAGTGGACATCGCCCACCTCGCGCGCGTGTCTGATCGTCTCTGTACGAAGCCTGAGGAGGTCTTCCGCGTAGGCCGTATCGCTTGCGAGGTTGTTGATCTCCCACGGGTCTGCATGAAGGTCAAAGAGGTACTCCGTAGGGCGCGTGGGTTGGACCATCTCCTGCTGGATTTCCGTGAGCACACCGGCGTCAGAGTCCCTGCGGATTGCCCGCATGATGTCCGAGACATCCGCGAACTTCTGGTACTTCATCACCGGCAGGTGCGGGAAGTAGTTGCGTGTGTAGACGAACGTGCCGTCCATCGTGGATCGTGCGAGGTCCGGCGTGTCGTCAAGCCGGTTTCGAGCGGCGTAAATGTACTCTGGGGCGCTCTGCCGGCTGGGTCCGGCGAGGATGCGGCCGGTCATGTGATCCGGTGGTGTCAGTCCTGCGAGGGAGAGCATCGTGGGTGCGAGGTCCTCGAACGAGACAAGCTCACTCGTTATGACGCAGCTGCCCCAAGGGTTGAGGTGCTTGTACGCCTCCGGGAAGTACGCGACGAATGCCGCTCGGTACCCAAACCCGATTCCATTACACTTTCCGCGCGGTATGCCTTCGCCGTGGTCGGCGAAGCAGAACACAATCGTAGAGTCCGAAAGGCCGTCCGCGGAGAGCTCGTCGAGTCGTTCGCCAATTCGGAGATCACAAAGTCGGATCGAGTTGTACACCCGGGAGAGGTATCGTCGCATCTCGTCGTCGTCTTTGAACACGGGCGGAACGTCGATCTGATCGGGCGAGATGGGCGCATCTTCCGGGAGTGATTCGAGCACCTGCTCCTCGTACCACCGGTATGGTCGAGTCATGGTTCGGGTTTGGTGCGAGTCCATGAAGTTGAACACACTGAAGAACGGCTGATCATCGGCTCGGCCACGCCAATGCGCCGTTGAACTACTCTCGTCCCACGTCTCTGCGATGAAGTCGCTCTCACCGTGAATGTTGTAGTCGGTCTTCTCATTGTTCGAGGTGTAGTAGCCGGCCTCTCGCAGGTATCGCGGAAAGCCCTTGATCCTCTCTCGGGGTATCTGAATGCGAGATCGATGGTGTCCAAGACCGGTAGCCTCGTTGCAAACCCCGGTGATCAGGGCGCTACGGCTCGCAGAGCAGACCGGGGCCGTGGCAAACACATTGTCAAATCGGACGCCGCGTGCTGCGAGTTCGTCAATCCGGGGACTGGTCTGAACGGGGGTCATGCCGTAGCAACTGACAAATTGAGGGGAGGTGTCTTCGTAGGTAAGCCAGAGGATATTTGGTCGGTCGTTCATCGCTGTTGCACTCTACGATACCCCGTTGGAGTGACGCCAGTGACGCGCTTGAAGGCACTTGCAAAGGTCTTCATCGCCGCGTAGCCACACCGGCCGGCAATCTCCCCCACCGTGAGCTCCTCCGACTCAAGCAAACGCCGTGCCGCGTCAATGCGGTGTCGCTCCATGAGCTCGTGGAACCCCGCCTCCGCGTATCGAGATACGACCTTCGAAAGATAGGGCTCTGAGACTCCAAAGTGTTCTGCGACGGAGGCGAGCGAGAGCGAGGGGTCAGTGAAATGGTCGCGTACGTAACCTGAGACTGCATCTGCAAGTACTTCCGGTGTCGACTTGCTCTGTTCGGCGACATGCCTGCACAGATCGACACCGGTCTTGGCGATCGCATCGAACACGGTTGTCACGTCTGAGAGCGGGGAGGCGGCGTCACGCATAAACCGGTCGATCGACTCCCTGCCAAGTGACTTCGTGCCGAACGCTTGGGCACGCAGAATGGCGCCGAGCATGTGGAAAAGCAGTAGACGGTCGGAGTGAATGCCCAACCCATCCGGTCGCCCCAGGTCGTGGCGGACGCTCGCGATGTACTCCTCCAACTCGTCGGTCTTTCCGGCGCGAATGAGTGTGGTGAGTCGGCGCTCCACATCCGGCGGCGGAGCGTCGTTCTCGCGTTCGGGAATCTCGCCAAAGCTGACGACTCCGTCCGTCGCGCTCGCATCGGAAGCCATCATCCACGTCTCGGCCACGGCTGCCTCATCGAACGACCGCCCAATCATCGAGAGCGACCTTTGCGCCGATCCGATCGCGCAGAGGCCC
>JANQQY010000632.1 GCA_028284845.1 Spirochaetales bacterium | reverse complement strand
GCTGAAGTCGGAACGTGCCTACAAGGAGGCGTGGCCGGAAGAGCGCGTCATTCACTTCCTGGAGCGGGAGTCGGGCAAGCGATTCGATCCGGAGCTCGTGAAGATGTTTCTCGCTATGAAAGACGTCCGCTACTCAATCGAGCGAAAGTACTCGTACTAGTCTCTGGAGCCCGATGTGGCCTGGAGTCTATGCGGCCCCGCTTGTCTTGAACTCGGAAGTGAAGTGAAACTTCAGCTCCGGATTATCCCTGATCATTGACTGAAGCATCCACTCGCTCTCCGCGAGGTAGACTGGGTTCTCGTCCTTGTCGTGAGCGATCTGTCGGTCGCGATACTTGAGAAACTCTTTGACCGCGGCTGGATCGTTGGAGGTGATCCACACCGCCTTGCTGTACGCGAGCGGTTGAAGGCGACAAGCGGCGCCATATTCGTTTGTAAGCCGGTACTGGATGACCTCGAACTGGAGCTCTCCTACAGCACCGATAATCTTTCGCCGGCCTCTGTCCTGAATAAAGAGCTGCGCAACCCCCTCCTCCGTGAGTTGATTGATGCCTTTCTCCAGTTGCTTCGACCGCATGGGGTCGGTTGAGACAAGCTCCTTGAAGATCTCCGGTGCGAAGCTCGGGATACCGCGAAACATAAAGCTCTCACCTTCAGTGAGCGTGTCCCCGATCTTGAGATCTCCCCGATCGTAGAGCCCAACGACGTCACCCGGGAAGGCTTGATCAATGACGTTCTTTCGCTCCGCCATGAAGCTGTAGGGGCGCGAGAACCGAACGTCCTTTCTCTGCCTGACATGCCGGAACGGCTTGTCCTTCTCAAAGACGCCGGAGCACACGCGAAGAAATGCGATCCGGTCGCGATGCCTCGGATCGAGGTTCGCGTGGATCTTGAAGACGAACCCGCTGAATTTCGACTCGTCCGGCTCAATGAGACGAGCGTCTGACTCCCGCGGTGCGGGCGGTGGCGCAATACGGACAAATGTCTCGAGCAACTCGCGAACGCCAAAGTTGTTCAGCGCGCTTCCAAAAAAGACCGGAGCGAGGTTGCCGGCGAGATACTCGCCCACGTCAAACTCATCATAGATCCCGTCGACCAGTTCAATCTCTTCGCGGAGCTGTACCGCGGCCGAGCCGAGTTCGGCATCAAGGGATGGGTCCTCCAGCTCCTCGATCAGGAGTCGGTCGTCCTCAACCACGGTCTTGCCAGGCTGAAACAAATAAACGTTTCGATCATGCAAGTTGTAGACGCCCTGGAACGACTGACCCATTCCGATTGGCCACGTGAGGGGCCGGACGGCAATCTGTAACTTGTCCTCGAGCTCGTCCATGAGTTCGAATGGGGGGAGCCCCTCTCGATCGAGCTTGTTCACAAAGATGATCACCGGCGTGTTGCGCATGCGACAGACGCTCATCAGCCGCTCCGTCTGGGCCTCAACCCCCTTTGCCGAGTCAACCACGAGGATGACGCTGTCGACTGCGGTCAGGGTGCGGTAAGTGTCTTCCGCAAAATCCTTGTGCCCAGGCGTATCAAGGATGTTGATGAGCTGGCCGGAATACTCAAACGACATGACAGATGTAGCGACCGAGATTCCTCGCTGCTTCTCAATCTCCATGAAGTCACTGGTGGCGCTCTTTCGGATTTTGTTCGACTTCACAGCCCCTGCACTTCGGATGCTTCCCCCGAACAGAAGGAGCTTCTCTGTCAGGGTCGTCTTGCCCGCGTCCGGGTGGCTGATGATGCCGAAGGTGCGCCGGCGAGCGATCTCGGATTCAATACTCATGACGGTAGAAGGTATCAGATCAGATCACGAAGCGTGTAGATATCCGAACCCTCAAAGCTGCCCCGATGGTTAAGCAAGGGCCGAACCCGAGGCGGGATCTCAGGAATGCAGCTGCCGGTCACGGCAAGTCCGCCGGGCTCAACAAACTGTTGGCCCACGTGGAAGAGGTAGTTCACCGACTCAGAAACGATGCCGCCGGTCTGGCCGGAAGAACGATACGAGGTGTTGCCCAAATGCAGTGCAAGTCGCCAGCTCTGCACGCCAAACTGAGCGAACTCATCGGTGTTGTAGATCATTCGATTCACGAAGAGGCGAATCGCGGGAATAACCGCATTAACACGCCCACCTTCATAGGGGATCAGGAGCAGACCGTCATCCTCGAGCCACATCCAGACGCGGGCATCGAACTCCGCGAAGGTCCGTTCAAGCAGACCGGTGAAGGTCTTCCGCAGCGCCGCGAGTAGTGCCTCGCTCGACTTGCGCCTAAGCTCCTTGGCCTGATCAAGCCCTGCATAGACCATGACAAAGGTGTACTCGGATCCGTCGTCCACATTGGACCAACTCGTACTTGGTCTGAGGTCACGATCGACCTCGTGACTCGGCGCCTCTTCCTCGTGGCGCGGGACCTCGACCGGCTCATACTCAACCACCCGACGCAGATGAGCCGTGGAGAGCCCCTCTTTCGCGAGCGATTTACCCACGTAGTCGGCCGCACCGTGGCGGAATACTTCACCAATGTCCGTTATCGTGTGCGCGGCGTCAACGATGCCGAACCCGTACGGCCGCGAATCGCGTAGTTGCCCCAGACGCCGCTTGATCGCGCGGAGATCCATACCGGCGACGTCTAGATAGAGGAAGCTGTCGGGGGTCTCATCGGCCTGCTGAATGGCAGCGGAGAATTCTTTTGGTTGGACGATCTCAAGCGTATAGGTCCGGCTACGGTCGATCGCGCCAAAAGCCTTTTTGATAGGTGCACTGGAGGTGACGACAAAGACAGTCATTAGTCGGCAAGCCTCACAGAGTACGAGTAGAAGTCTTGGTCATTCGCAACCTCCAGCGGCTCAAACACGGAGGCTACGTCACGTTCCAGACTTGGGTAGACTGAGTCGGTGACAATAAGAGTGTCAGGTTTTCCATGGGAGCCGTCGATCTCCCAGATCCGCTTGATGGTATCGACCTTGAGTTCGGCGCCCGTCTCACTGTACTCGCAGGGACCGTTGTGAACGACGGCCCGAACGTGCAACCCCTCTTCAAGCGGGCATGAGGTCAGGTTGTAGAGGAAGAGCTCGTTAATAAGCTCGATAGCACAGAGACAGGCGCGCTCGTTCTGCTCCTCAAAGGTGAACGCCGCAATGCCGCCGTCGCCCTCCCAACCCCAGAGGCGACCGTTCCGCTGTTCCACAATCTGCGAGAGCATCTCTCGGAGATGCCCGTAGATCCGGCTCATGAGATCTTTACCGTGGGCACGCACCAGTCGGGAGTTTCCCACGACGTCGACTCCCAGGAACGCCATGATGTAGGTCTCGCCTTCCCTGAGAACGCCCCAGTTTCTCGTCGTGCGAATGGCACTGTCTTCTACAAAAGAGCGGCTCGTTTTGTCGTACCGGTACCCAATCTCAAGGATGTCGTTGACGATGTTCTGAAGCCGGGGAAACCGATACTTGCGCCCCTCCATCCCAAGACGCTGGATCTCAAGCAGGAGCGTCACAAACTCGAGAAACATATCGTTGTCTGCGGCATCATCTACGATCTGGCGAGCCGCAGTCCTGTTCGGGATGGGAACAGAACTGGGGAATCCGGTCCGTGCGGAGAGGTCGTAGCTCCCAAAGAGGCGCCGAGCTACGTGGATCATCGTTTTTACTTCCATCGACTCAGCGAGAGCCCTGGCAGCCAGCGTGCGCGCGCGCGCCTTGATACGCATCGCCACAGTATACCGGTGACGGCGTCCGGGAACTACTCGAAGACTTCTACGCTGTACGCGCCGGTCACGCCGTCGCTGTAGGTCGTGACAACGAGTTGAAGCCGCTCACTTCGATCTGCCACAAACTCGATTCGTGGATTGCCGCTACCGCCACTATCGTCGTCGCGGTAGAGGATCTCGCCGTCCATCGAACGAACCAACGCATAGCCGTCATAGTCGTCAGAGCGAACGTCAATCGTCACGCTTGCACCGGCGGTTACCTCGAAGTCGTAGGTCTCGTAGTACTTGCCGGTGATATCTCGGAGACTACGATCGGTAAGCTCACCTTCGGTGCTCAGAATCAGCTCTGCAAGCCCGAGTCGCCGGAACGAGAGCGTGTAGCTGCCAATGGAGCTACCGCTCAGATCGGAGGCGTAGACGTCGTAGATGCCTGCCTCTGAGGCGTTCACGACGAGCCGAGAGTCCGGGTAGCCCGCCCCGTCATCATCCGTGGACTGGCTCCCGTCCGGAGCAACGACGCGAAGGAAGCTGTCAATCTCGTCCGACCGAAGGACGATCTCTACTCGCTCGCCGCGTTCCGCGTCAAAGGTGAATCGCTGCTCGTAGGTACCGTCAATGCGAGTGAGGTGCGGGCCGAGCGAGCCGGCAACGTTCTCACCGTCGCTGAGGCGATACCCGTCGGCAATCTCCGTCCCATCAAAGACAAATGGCAAGACCTCGAGGGTGAACGGTCCGGTACCCTCGCCGAAGCTCGCGGAGACGATGACGTTCGCCTCGCCTGAATCGGTGATCTCATAGACGATCCGGCTCACATCAAAGCTTTCGGCGTCATCGTTGTAAAGATAGTTTCCAAAGTCATCCGTTAGCTCAAGATAGGTATCGAACGAGGTCGACCGGAGTTCAACTGCAACAAGATCGCCCGGTTCTCCGGCGAGCGTGAAGGTGGCCGATCCGCCGGTAAGATCGCCGGGCACGAAGTCGCCAACGCGTATCGTGCTTCCGGCAACATCGGCCACAGTAAGGAGGTACCCGCCGGTTGATTGGAACCCAAAGCTTGTCGCACCAACGCGAGCGATTCCACCGCGACCGGTGGAGAAGGTAAGGCTCGAGTCGGTGCCGTTGAAGTCATCATTCGTCAGCCGGTCGCCGTTCGGAAGCTCGACGACGAGAAAAGTGTCAAAGGTGTCGGATGACATCGCAACGCGAACACGCGTGTCGGGTTGCAGGTCAAGATCGTAGTAGTCGATGTAAGAACCGTCATTGTCCACTTCGTCGCTGACCTCCAACGAGCCGTTGATGGTTGCGCCAACAGTGAGGAAGTCCCCGGCACCGGCGTATCGCGCAACGAGAAGATACTCGGCGAATGGCTCCGGAACGGCCTCTGCCGACGAGACGCGGAGTTCGACCTCATCACCCTCGACAACGCGAGCAGAAACGCGGAGGGCGTTCCCGTTCCCCCCGATCGTTTGCAGCTCCTGCCCCGGCACGTCCACGACGACGAGCGGTTCGAAATCGGGCGAGACGAGCGTAACGACGAGGGTACCGTCAGCAGGAGCAACGAGCGCGATTCGATCCTCGTAGACGCCGTCCCGGGATCGCCGATCACCCGACTGGAGCGAACCATACTCGCGGAGAACGGCTTCATCTTGCGCAAAGAGCGAGACGGAAGCAAAAAGGAGGAGGAGCAAAAACGCGACGATTCGTTTCATGCGTCCGAATGTAGCGCGAGATGCCTGCCTTTGCTACCGGAGCGGCGCCCTCTCGATCGCCTCCGCCACGGTTTGAGTCAACACCGCAGCATCCACAGGCTTCCCTATGATGGCGTGAATACCAAGGCTTTGAGCGTCGACCGCTTCAATGTCCGGTCTCACGGCGGTCAGAATCACGGCGGGGGCCACAGAACCATCTGTGCGAACCTGGCGGAGAAGCGAGACTCCGTCCATACCGGGCATTCGAAAATCAGAGAGGATAAGCCGAATATCGTCCCGCCATGTCGAGGCAAGCTGCACCGCCTCAAAGGGATCAGCGGTCGTCATGACGGTGTACCCCGCCCTCCGCAAGAGTCTGCCCAGAATCTCGACGATCGCCTCATCATCATCTACAACCAGGACCGTTCCAACTCCAGATCGGCCGGTATGGATCTCTACGACCGGTTCCTCTTCCTCGCTTCCCTGGAACATCGGCAGGCGCACCGTGAAACTGGCACCGCGCTCGGTATCGTCCAGTACGACCGTTCCTCCAAAGGACTCGGTGATCGACTTCACAAGCGAAAGGCCAAGCCCGGTCCCTACCTCACCAACGCGAGTTGAGTAGAAGGCATCAAAGATGTGTTCTCGCGATTCGGACGGGATACCCGGGCCATCATCCGCAACGGTGATGACAACTTCCGGAGGATCGCACTCGGAATCCGACCGAAGATGGATGACGACCGTCCCGCCCGAATCTCCGATGGCTCGTCCGGCGTTCGTACAGAGATTCATGATGATCTGCTGGAATCGAGACTCGTCACCATAGAGAGGGGCCCTCGCGTGATCGCTTTCGAGGTGAAGCGTGACATTGCCGGCAAGTGAAGTCCGTATGAGGCGAATAATGCGAACAATCGACTGCTCAACGTCGAACGGTCGCTCAGACCCGGCAGCCTGCTTCCCGAAGGAGAGGATCTGATTGACTAGTTGGCCCGCCTGCTGTGTGGCCCGAAGGCTGCGGTCAAGATCTCGAGCGATCGCCGAATCCGAGTCGACCTGCGCACGTGCCAACTCCGCGAACCCGGCGATCGTAGCGAGGATATTGTTGAAGTCGTGGGCAACCCCGCTTGCGACGCTGCCGAGCGCCTGCATCCGGGCGGCTGTCTCGGCGTGCATCCGCTCGCTCGTTGCGCTTCCGGATGCGTCACGGATGGCGGAAACGATCCACTGTGGAACTCCACTCTCATCCAGGAGCGAACTCACAAAGACCTCGCCGGGGACGCGCGACCCGTCCCGGCGGATGAAGACCCGTTTCACCGGTGCGCCCGAGCGACTCTCACGCAGGTCGTTCAGGCGCGTAAATCCCGCATCACGGTGCTCGGGAGCCAAAAGGTCGCTCGCGGAGACTCCGCTCAGCCCGTCTACCTCGTATCCAAGAAACTCAGACGCTTGGCGATTCGCGTGGACGATCGTCCCCGACAGGTCAAGGACAAACATCGCGTCGGGAGCATTCGCGAAGACGTCGCAAAAGTCGATCTCGCGCATTCGCTCACTTGCGCGCCAGGAATCGAGCACTCGAAACCTCGCGAGGCGCAAGACGTACACCGGACGCCTTCACTCCTTTCACGAGGTACTCTTCTATATCGAAGTCCTCCTCAAGGACGCGAATGTTCTTCCGCTTTTTGTACTTCACATGCGCGACCACGCCGGTTCTCGTGGTCAAGGCGAGCACCGCCGCCCCCTCCGGGACAATCTCGTAACCACGGTCCAGGATGTATTGCTCGATCTTTGTTCTCTTCATGTACGGGTAACCGTTCTTCTTGTCGCGATATACGATGTTGAAGACGGTTTCGGCGAGGACATCCTTCTCTGCGAGTCCGCAGGAGAGCATGCCCTTGTCTACAAAGAGCTTCCCAGGGGCGTTGATCACCGAGTAGGCCCCGCTCCCTCGGATCACCAAGACACGATCGTAAGCCGATACCTTGAACAGCTCTTTCCCTCCGGAGACCTCATATCCAAGGTAGCCTGTCTTGCTGTCATAACGAAGACTCAGGTTGCGAACCGCGGCCTCGCGTGCATCGACCTTATCAAAGCTTCCGATCTCCGTTCGCCGCGTAAACGAAGAGCGGTAGTCCTCCGCGACGGCGCCAACCCAATCAATGGCGTAGTCAGTGATGTGGGCAAGATGATACTTGATCTCCTTGATCCGTTCCTTGATCTCCTCAATCTCGCGCTTGGCCTTCTCGATGTCGTATCGCGAGATGCGACGGATGGGGATCTTGAGAAGCCGTTCCACATCCTCCTCAGTGACTCTTCTGCGAATCTCTTTCTTGTACGGTTCAAATCCTTCAATAACGGTAGCGGTGACCGCCTCCGCGGTCTTTTCCTCTTCAATGCGTTTGTAGAGTCGCTCCTCCACAAATATTCTCTCCAGCGTGCGCGCGTGCAGCCTGTCCAGCAGCTGCCCGTGCTCAAGCTCGAGTTCCTGAGTTAGTAGATCAATGAGTCGCCGCGCGTGATACTGAATCACCTCGGTCACGGTCATGCTCGTCGGCTTACCGTCTTTGATAACGAGCAGGTTGACGCTGATCGAGTTCTCGCACTCGGTGAAGGCGTAGAGCGAGTCTACAACCTCCTGCGTGTAGACGCCCCGCGGAAGCTTGATCTCGATCTCAACGTCCTCCGCGGTGAAGTCGCTGATACCGGCAATCTTAACCTTGTTCTTGCGAGCGGCAGCTTCAATGCTGTTGATGAGGCTCTCTGTCGTCGATCCGTATGGGAGCTCTCGGATCACGATTCTCTTTGGGTCTTTGGTATCAAGTTTCGCCCGAACGAGTACCTTGCCACGACCGTCTTCGTAGGCACTCACGTCCACATACCCGCCGCCCGGAAAATCGGGGAAGAGCTGAAACGCCTGGCCGCGAAGCGCGGCCTGCAACGCCTCCGCTACCTCAATGAAGTTATGTGGGAGGATTCGAGTGGACATACCCACAGCGATTCCTTCCGCCCCAAGCGCGAGAATGACCGGGAACTTCGCCGGAAAGACGACCGGCTCTTTGCGCCGTCCATCGTACGAGGGTTCAAACTCCGTGATCTCGGGCTTGTAGAGCAGTCGCTTGGCGAGCGGGGTTGCCCGACACTCGATGTAACGGGCGGCGCTCGCCTCGTCGCCGGTGAGGATGTTACCGAAGTTTCCCTGCTTCTCAATGAAGAGTTCTTTGTTGGCAAGGACCACCAGCGCACTGTTAATCGACTGGTCACCGTGCGGGTGGTACTGCATGCAATGGCCCACAATGTTTGCGACCTTATGAAACTTACCGTCGTCCTTCTCAAAGAGGCTGTGCAGAATCCGTCGTTGAACCGGCTTGAGACCATCATCCAGGTGCGGGATGGCTCGGTCCTTGATGACATAGCTCGCATATTCAAGGAAGTTCGAATTGAAGAGCGTATTGACGTAGGCCATCAGTAGAGATTCTCCATGATGAACTCTCGACGTTCGGGGGTGTTCTTACCCATAAAGAAACCGAGCGTCTCCTGAATGCTCTTGATGTTCTTCACGTTCACCGGAACCAGGCGGATGTTCGGTCCAATAAACTGACCAAACTCCTTTGGAGATATCTCCCCAAGACCCTTGAACCGTGTCACCTCGTGATTCGAAAGTGCTGCCATGGCAGCGTCGCGCTCCTTCTGCGAGTAGCAGTAGCGCGTCTCCTTCTTGTTGCGCACTCGGAAGAGTGGCGTCTCCAGGATGTAGACACGGCCGGCAACGACAAGCTCCTCAAAGTAATTGAGGAAGAAGGTCAACAGAAGGTTACGAATGTGGAACCCGTCGTGATCAGCATCGGTGGCGATCACAATACGATCGTAGCGGAGGGCTTCCACGTCGTTCTCAATTCCGAGCGCCATCATCATGTTGTAGAGCTCTTCATTCTTGTAGAGATCAGCTCGCTTACGACTGAAGACGTTCTGAGGCTTGCCACGCAAACTGAAGATCGCCTGCAGGTAGACATCGCGGCAGCTCACCATCGACCCGGAAGCGCTCGCGCCTTCGGTGATAAAGATCGTTGACTCCCTCCCCTTCTCGCCGTCCTGCAGATGATGCTTACAGTCCTTGAGGTTGGGAATCTTGAGAGCTATCTTTTTGGCCGCCTCGCGGGCCTCTTTCTTGACGGCATTGAGCTCCTTGCGAAGCCGCTCGTTGGAGAGCACCTTGTCCAACAACGCCTTGTTGGCCTTTGAGTTCTTGTGCAAGAAATCAACCACGGCACTCCGCGTCTCGTTCACGATCCAACTACGAATCTCCGTGTTTCCGAGCTTGTTCTTTGTCTGACTCTCAAAGACCGGACTCTTGATCCTGATAGCGATCGCTCCTGCTACACCCTCCCGGACGTCGACTCCGGAGAAGTTCTTCTTGTAGAACTCGTTCACACCTTTCAAGAGCCCTTCACGGAACGCGCTCTGATGCGTGCCTCCGTCCGAGGTGTACTGGCCGTTCACAAAGCTCCAGTAGGTCTCGCCGTAGTTGGCAGTGTGGGTGAAGGCAATCTCCACCCGCTCGCCCTTGTAGTAGCCGATCTCATATGCGGTCTCATCGCCAACCTCACTGTAGAGGAGGTCATGGAGGCCGTTCTTGCTCTCAAACTTCTGCTTGCCAAGATAGAGACTAAGGCCCGAGTTAAGGTAGGCGTAGTTCCAGAGCCGTTGTTCAACGAACTCGAGGTTGAACTCGTAGTCGCCAAAAATCTCCGGATCGGGCTCAAACTCGATGTAGGTTCCGTTCTTCTCGGTGGTCTTGCCCTTCTTCTCTTTGATGAGCTGACCCTGTCGAAAGAGTGCTTCGGCGTACTTTCCGTCACGCATGGCGACCACCCGGAACTCGGTGGAAAGGGCATTCACGGCCTTGGTGCCGACGCCGTTGAGGCCAACCGAGAACTGAAACACGTCGTCGTTATACTTGGCGCCGGTGTTGATCACGCTTACACACTCGACGATCTTGCCGAGCGGGATACCGCGTCCAAAGTCGCGCACCTTCACCCTCTGGCCTTCGATCGTGACACGAATGGTCGAGCCGGCCCCCATGATGTACTCGTCAACGCTGTTGTCGATCACTTCCTTCAGCAGGATGTAGATGCCGTCATCGAGATTCGACCCGTCTCCCAGGCGACCGATATACATTCCCGTTCGAAGGCGAATGTGCTCAAGCGAGCTGAGCGTCTTGATCTTGCTCTCGTCGTAGACGGCGGAGCCGTTTGAACCTTTGGCGGGTGATGACTTGGTTTTGCTGCCGGACGCCTTACGTGTAGATGTGGATGAACCACGCTTGGCCGCGGCGGTTGTTCCCCTTCCCATTACAACCTCACGGTACGGCGATCTGCAGGCTGCGGCCGCCGGATTTCTGCAAAGGATACCATGGACCGGCGGGCTTGAACAAACTTTGACCGTGAAAGACAATCGCACGATGCGTCGCCAGCGGCCCGCGACAGCACTAGTTTCTCCGGCACGGAACGGCTCCCGAATGGGAGCGCTCATTGCCGTCCTTGCTTGCCTTGCAGCGTGCGCAACCGTGCCGCAGGACGAGTACGATCTCGTCGTGGCAGAACGCACGCAACTACAGGAAGAGGCTGACGCCTTGTCCGAAGAGCTATCGACACGTGAGGCACGCATCTCGTCGCTCGAAACGGCGCTTGAGGAGGCGCAGACCGCCGCCGCCACGGGTGACGAACGAGTGGCAGAGCTTGAAGGGGATCTCGAGGTGGTGCTTCGACAACTCGGCGAGACCCGTGAGGATCGGCTCGAGCTGCAGGACCAGATAGACGACCTCGAGCGGCAGATTGAGCGGATTGGATCGGCGGCCGTTGCCGCGCAGCAAGCCGAGGAGACGACGATAGCGGAAGAGGCCGCGGGCCTGGCCGACCTTTCGGCACCCGATGCTCTGGCGGCGGCGATCCAAGGCGGCGGTGGGTTCACTCGCGTGAGTTCGTTGGGTCTCCGCGACGATGTCCGGGCACGATCTCGCCTCGCAATCGCCTCACCGGGAATCGGTGTCGACTCAACCTTCTCTACGCCCGTTCTCCACGACACACGGCTCGACTATGAGGAGACCATCCTCTACCTGACGATCATCGACCCGCAGGGGAGGCGACCCCGACTCGAGCTGACCGCGCAATACACCACGGAGATCGAACCGCTCTACCTTCGAACGGCGTTTGTCACGATTGACGGCGGCGATCCGGTCGACCCGATCGACCCAATTGTCCTCGCGGGCGAGCCGGTCAGACAGACTGACGGAACAGTGCTCCGGGAGGCCATCGCCGTGGATGCCGACCGCTCACTCGTGAGCCGACTAAGCACGATGGTCAGCTCGGATCAGTTTCGTGTCACCTACGTCGGCTTGAATCGCCAGATCACGCATCAGCCGTCGGTCGCCGAGCGGGCGGCACTCTCCAACATCTTGTTCGCGTTTATCGATCTGGGCGGGTTGTAGGCATCGCCTCTATCACGGCGGAGAGTACGCAGGCACTTGCCACCACGCGGTTGAGTTATGGATTTTGTGCCCATGAGCACAGCGCAGCCTACGGCTAGGGATTTTGGGGAGTGGGGTGACTTCTTTTTGCAGAGCGGAACGAGTGAGGGCGAACCGCTCCCGAATTTCACTTTTTCTGATTTAGACGGTAACGAGCACTCGATCAAGAGTCTGCTCAAGAAGCCACTCATTCTGGTCACATCGTCATTGACATGTCCGGTCGCTCGGAGTCGGGTACCCGAACTCAGTGCACTGGTTGAGGGCCTTGGGGATTCGGTCCGGAGGATCATCATCTACACGAGGGAGGCGCATCCGGTCGTGGACCCCGCGCCGCATGCGGACGGAAAGGAATGGGTCACGGATGCAAATCGAAGTGAACGCATCCTGCACCGTCAACCGAGGGATCTGGAACGACGGATGGCACTCGCTCGGAAGTTCGCGGATGGATGGGCTGAAGGGTTCGAGGTGCTCGTGGACGGCATGGAGAACACCTTCTACAACCACATGGGCACGGCACCCTGTATGGGAATTCTTCTGGGAACGGACGGCGTAGTACTCAAGAAGTACGGTTGGCTTGAGAGCGAGGCGCTCGCGGCGGATGCCGCCGTTCTTGTTGGATAGCGGAGCCGCGGCAATCACGGCGGCACTCGGCGGGTCGCAAAAGGGGCTGCCCAAACGGACAGCCCCAGGTTCAATTCTTAGAGGCCGATCCCTCCGGGACCAAGCCTTGTCGAATCGTACTTCATTACACCCTCCTTATCGTTGTCGAAGCTGTTCGCACGATGTCGACCTCGCGCGCAGCACCGTATTTGTTCGCGGCCGCCGGCGGCCGCAACCGACTACGTCGGCATCAATGCACAAAAAAAGCCATCTCCCCTCGCACCGAACAGCGGTGTGCAGAGAGACGGCTTCTTCGAATCGAACCGTCTGTAGAGTACCAGAGGACGAGGGAGCGGTCAACCACCCGTTCAGCCGGCAATCTACGCTGCGTTTATACAGAGATGCCGCGCGATGTCCCACGGAATCCGGACGTGCTCGCCGTTGAGTTCAACCTCAACCACGTCCCTGGCAACCGCAAGAATCCGGACGGCGGCGCCAATCCTCATGCCAAGCTCAACGCAGTAGGTCAGGAGACCCGGCACCATCTCACCCTGCTCAGTCACGCGAACGAGTGCCCCGGTGGCGCCGGGCTGGAGCGTGGTCAGTGACGGAGCCGCGAGAATCTCCTGTTCTCGCGGTGAGCCGGGAAACGGGTTGCCATGCGGACAGGTGGTAGGATGGCCGAGCCTCTCTGAAATGATGGCCTCCATGCGCGCGGTTAGTGAGAGCTGCAGATGCTCGGCTTCCTCATCTGCAACGTCCCAGGCGACGCCAAGCTCGTCAACGAGAAGTCGCTCCAGCAGATAGTGCCGCCTAATGACAAGCCGCGACAGATCGAGTCCATCCGGCGAGAGTCGGTAGGTCCGCGCGGTGTCATGCTCCACAAGTCCTCGCTTCAACAACCGACCCAATGATTGGGTTACCGCAGAGGTGGAGACGCCGAGCTGTTTACTCAAACGAGTGCCCATGACGGCCTCATGCTCGCGCTCGTAGAGATAGAGGAGAATCAGATACTTGGGCGCTGCGGGAAACGACTGTGACAGTTCAAAAGGGTCTATCGTGCTCAATGATCAGGTCCTCGGTACAAATGCTTCGTCCGGGACGCCGAGTTGTATGAGCCACTCTCCAAGAGAGGTCACAAACTCGTGCGACCCACTGAGAAAGTAATACCGTGGGCTCTTTGCGGCAGCCACGCGATACCGGCGTGAATCGAGGTTAGCGCCGGTTCTCGACCGACGAGTGTCCGGCGCCTTATGAATCCTCAAGCGGCGGCGCGGTATCCTGGAGCAGTTCAGGAGCTAAGTTGCCGAGGGAAGCACCGAGTTCTCCCCCGTCTGTGTGTTTCTCGTGACCCGGCACAGGTGTGTCAAACTGATAGCCGGGATCGGTTTTCTGCCGTTCGAAGGTCTCGAGCATCTCTCTCCACGCTTCACGGATCGTGCGAGGCTTCGGCATGTCCCAGGCGATCTCACGACTGAGGCGAGGCAGGTTGTAGCACGGGACGGCGCCATACATGTGGTGCTCGGTGTGGAAGTTCATGTTCCAGTAGAGGAAGCGGGAGAAGGGATCGAGCCGGATGGTACGGCAGCACTTTCGAAAGTCGGCCACATTGTCACGGAGACCCGTGTGCATCGTGTGGCCAATGAAGTGCTTCCACCACGGGGCGATGAAAGTGCCCAGACTAACGACGACGGGAAGTGACCAGATTCCTGTGACGATCGCAGTAGCGAGCACTGCGAGGTGCAGAAGAAGCGTGAATCGCGCGAAGTTGCGAGCGGCTCGTCGGCCCTTTGCATCCTCGTCCGGAAAGATGGCCTCAGACCATTCGGCTTTGAACTGACCTTGAAACCGGCCCGTCACAGCGAGAACGACCGTGCCCCACAGTACGCGCGCGAAGGTCTTCCAATCGAAGGTGAAGAGTCGGATGTACATAAAAAAACGAATCGTTGGATCGGCCGGGAGTTCGACCTCACGGTCCCCCTCGGGGAAGAGAGTGTAGACGTGGTGGTAGGTGTGGCTCCTCTTGTAGTGGTGAAAACTGACCCAGCCCAACGATGAATAGATCCGCAGAAAGAGACCGTTTAGCCACTTCGTCCTGAAGACCGTACCGTGAGAGAGCTCGTGTGTGACGAGTCCGGGCACGAACGAGAAAACCAGACCGTGAAACCAGAGCGCAATGGCCGCGGCAACCCACTGTTGCCTCTCGAAGAGCACTACCGCCAACGCACCAAGACCGACGATTAGTGCCAGATGGCCAATCGATTGAAGAAGCCCCTTTGCGTTGCTCTTCCTGGTGAGCCGCCGGAGGACCTCCGAGTCAACGGGACACCGATACCAATCGATCTTGAGACGTTTTCGTACGTCGCTCAGGGGTGGATAGGTCATGGCCGAACTCCTGATTGAAGAATACGCCCTCCGGCTCGAACGCGAAATTGCCTGGCCTCACCACCACTGGTAAAATACGAACATGATGTCGCGGTTCCGCGCATTGGGAACAGGGGTTTCGAGACCGGTCGATCTCGCTACGCCCCCGCGAGTCGTTCGAATTGGCAGGGCTCGGGTCCCGGTCGGAATCGGACTGCGCTACAAGGTGGCGTCGAACTGGGGAATCCATCTCTACTTTGGCGAGGGACGTTTCTCAGTCTGCGGGCACGCCTCACATCTCATGCCCGGTTCGGTGACTGTCACGCCGAGCGGCGAGACATCGGAGTATGAGGTCGATCGGCCACTCGATCATCTTTTTGTACACTTCGCCGTTCGAGAGTCAGATCCGAAGGGCACCGATCTGCCTCTCTATCTTGGACCCGGCGATCGCGCGGATCGCATAGCGGACTCCCTCAAACGTGCGCTGATCCTCGCCCGCGAGAGCGCAAGCTGGGCAGCGGCACTCGTATGGGAGGTGATGCACGAACTCGCCTCTGAAGGCCCGCCGTCAGCGCAGCTCCCGTCGGAACCGTCGCGTGTGAGCCGCACATCAGAAGCTCGGACAAACGTCGGACAGGCCTCACAAACGAGGAGCGGCCTCAAGTCCGCGCGGAGCTCAATCATTCCTCAACCCGGCGAGGATCACCTTGCGCAAGCGCTCAACTTCGTCGAATTGCATCTACCCACACGCATCACCCTACCGAGCCTCGCGGAGGAGGCGGGCGTCTCGCCGACGCATCTCAACCGACTGTTCACGGCGGGTGTTGGGACGAGCGCCATGAGCTACGTACGAGAGCGGCGAATGGATCTCGCCCGCTATCTACTCACAAGTACGTCGACGCCGGTGAAAGAGATCGCCTACCAAGTTGGGATTCGTGACGTCCACGCGTTTAATAAGCTGTGCAAGAAGTTCTTTGGAGTTTCACCGCGGCGGCTCCGGGCGGAGGCCGAGTCGTCGAGTTGATCGCAATTCCGTGCGACAATGAGCCATAGACCTTCGCGACAGAGGAGAGAGAGATGAGTGCTGCCCAAACAACTACAGCAATGACCGGCGCCTACCTTCCCGGCGACAGCACGGTCGTCTTCCGCGACACTCCGATTCCCGAACCCGGACACGGCGAGGTGCTCGTACGCACCATGGCATCAACCATCTGCGGCAGCGACATTCGAGCGATCTACCGCGAGCACGTGGGAAAGGGACCAGAGGGGTACCAAGGCGTGATCGCCGGGCACGAACCGGCAGGTGTCATCGAGCGTGTTGGTCCCGGATGCGTGCAGTTTGGCGCAGGCGACCGGGTGATCGTCTACCACATCTCCGGGTGCGGCGTCTGTAACGATTGCCGCCGCGGCTACATGATCAGTTGTACCAGCCCAACACACCGCAAGGCGTACGGCTGGCAGCGCGATGGAGGGATGGCGCCCTACATCCTTGCGGAGGAGAAAGACCTGGTCGCACTTCCGGACGAGCTCACATTTGTCGACGGCGCTCAGGTCGCCTGCGGATTCGGCACCGTCTACGAGGGTCTTCAGAAGATCGGCGTGAGCGGGACCGACGCGCTTCTGGTGGTGGGACTCGGCCCTGTTGGTCTTGCGGCTCTTATGCTCGCGCGTGCGCTCGGAGCACGACCTGTCATTGGGATGGACGTCGTTCCCGAACGAATACGGCTCGCAGAGGAGCTGGGACTCGCGGATCATCTCGTTCACGCGGGAGAAGAGGCTCTCAGCAAGATACGCGATCTCACGGGCGGTCACGGAGTAGAACGCGCGGTGGACTGTTCCGGCGCAGACCCTGGACGCCAGCTTGCGATCCGCGCGACACGGAAATGGGGCAAGATCGCCTTTGTCGGCGAGGGCGGGAGCGTTCAATTCTCGCCAAGCCCCGACATCATTCACGACCAAAAGACGATCATGGGCTCCTGGGTCACGAGCATTTGGCGCATGGAGGAACTGGTGGAGCTCCTCGTACGATGGAAGCTCCACCCGGAGGATCTGGTCACCCACCGGTTCACGCTTGATCGCGCGGCCGAGGCCTACGAACTGATGGCCGGCGGGAAATGCGGCAAGGTCGCCATCGTCTTTGACGAATAGGGGCCTGCCCTACTCCTTGAGTGCCCCGGCTGCAAAGCCCTTCGCGAGTTGGTCTCTGAATCCAACATAGAAGATGATCATTGGAAGGGTAGCGATCACAAGGGCTGCGAAGAGCAGACCAAAATCTCGCGATAAGCCACCCACAAAGGCATTCACGCCGACCGGCAGACTACGGATCTCCTGTCGGCTGGTGAGCACAAAGACAAAGACGAACTCATTCCAGTTGCTCAGGAAGGCGAAGATCAGCATCGTCGCCATAACCGGAGCGCTCATTGGACGAATGACATTCCAGAAAACCTGCAGGTAGGAGGCACCGTCGATGATGGCCGCCTCTTCCATGGAGTCGGGGATGCCGCGAACGTATGAGGTCGCAAGATAGACCATAAAGGGCAGGCCAAACCCAATGTAGGGAATGATGACGCCCAGGCGGGTATCGTCGATCCCAATGCGAGTCTCCATGACAAAGAGCGGCACGAGAACGGAGTGCGCAGTGATCAGGAGCCCCATCACAAAAAAGGCGTAGAAGAGTTTCGAGATCTTGAATCCAAACTTCGCAAACCCATACCCGGCTGCAAGCGCCAAGTAGACGGTCACGATGGTGGAGACACCGGCGTAGAAGATGCTGTTCAGGATCAGAAGCCCGAGATTGCCCAGGTCCCACGCCCGAGTGTAGTTGTCCCAGTTGAGAGACGTTGGAAAGGCGAACATGTTGGTAACGATATCCGCATGCGGTTTGAAAGAGCTGTAGAGGAGCCAGACAAGCGGTCCTACCGTGAGGAGCGTGAAGAACGCCATGAGGACGTAGGCAAAGAGGCGCCACCCCACAAGGCCCGGTTGTGACTTCTTGAGCATACGAGTGCTGATTGCCTGACTACTCATAGCGTTCCTCCAGCCGTCGGAAGACCGCCCGGATCGCGGTGATAAGCCCGAGCGAGAGTGCAACGATCATCATGGAGATCGCACTCCCGAATCCGTAGTTGTAGTAACGGAATGTGTTGAGATACATGTAGATCGCAACGACCGTCGTGTAGTTCGCGGGGCCTCCGGCGGTCATGGTGAAGATGAGGTCAAAGCTCTTTAAGCTTCCGGCGATCGCGAACACGGCGGTCGTGAAGATGATGTTCACCATCTGCGGGAGGACAACGCGCAGAAGGATCTGGCCCTCGGAGGCACCGTCAATAATCGCTGCCTCAATGACCGAAGGCGAGATCTTCTGCAGATTCGCCAGGAAAATGACCATGTAGATTCCGGTGTAGTACCAGAGGATCACGAACAAGATGGGGAAGATCGCAAAGGCACGGCTCTCAAAAATCGTAAGCACGAATCGGGGATCATCGCGGAGCGCGCGGACGAGCGCCGTGAACATACCCGATGGTGAGAAGATCTGATTCCAGAGCTTGGCAACAACGACGGCAGAGACGGTGATGGGCAGAAAGATCATCGTCTCAAAGAACTTCCCGCCCCTGACAAGCTTGCGGTAGATGATGTAGGCGAGCACAAATCCCAGCGGAATCTGACCAAAGACGGAGACCCCCACAATCAGAAGGTTGTTTCGAAGACCGTGCCTGAACACAGTGTCTGAGAACATCCGGACGTAGTTCTGTAGGCCGACCCATTCAGGCGTCCCAATACCGCCCCAGCGAGTGAAGCCAAGGCCAAAGCTGAAGAGAACCGGGAAGATGATTACGGCGGCGTAGATGATGATGGCTGGAAGCGAGAGAACTGCGTAGCTCAGTCGCTTGTCCTGCTGAATAGTCATGGTACCTCGAGGGGGCGCGTCGGCCGGA
>JANQQY010000656.1 GCA_028284845.1 Spirochaetales bacterium | reverse complement strand
AAATCGTGTCGTCAATATCGGTCACGAGCATTCGGAACATGCCCCTAACCTACCGTGTTGCGGCGGGGAACCAAAGCAGCTGAGCGGCCGTTCTGCCGTAGTCGCGCCACGATGCGCGCGACCGCGCGACCCACTCTGCCTATTCGGCGCGATCTACCTTGAACCTCCCGACGCTCTGCTCAACGGAGGCGACCTGCTCTCGTGTACTCGTAGTGAGCTGCTCCACCTCGCCGATCGTCTTGGCAATCGACTCGGTATTGTCGTTCATCGCGTCGACCTGTCGTTCGATCGCTTTGGTCGTATTGACGAGACTCTCGATCTTTGTCGTCGCAGATCGACTCCCCTCGTTCATTTTCTGTCCGCCCTCACGCACGTCGATGGTGAGTTTGTTGATCAACTGAAACGATTCCAGCACCTGTTGATTGCCGGCCGATTGCTCATCCATGGCGCCCTTGATCTGACCCTGGATGTGAACGACGGTCTTGATCGCTTCCTGAACCGAATCAAATGCCTTGCCGGCCTCGCCGGCTTGGGAGACGACCTCTTCTATTGAGCGCTGGAGATTCGTGAGGACCGACGAGATCGACTTCGACTGCGTTGACGAGTTCTCCGCAAGCTGCCGAATCTCGTTTGCGACGACCGCGAATCCGCGCCCGGCCTCTCCCGCATGCGCCGCCTCTATGGCCGCGTTCATGGAGAGCAGGTTCGTCTGAGTCGCCACGTTGGTAATGGTCGCATTTGCCTGGAGCATTCCCTGCGACTGCTCGGCGATCGAGGCGACCATGGCGTTCACCTCCGAAATGCGTTCCGAACCCGCGTCGGCGACCTCCTCGAGGTATCGGAACTGCTCGGAGCTCTTGTCGAGGTTCTGCGTGACGGAGACTACACTCGCGATCATCTGTTCGACCGCGGCGGTGCTCGACTGAATGGTCTCCGCCTGCTGCTCAATACTCGCGGAGAGCGCCTCCACGATCGTGGCGATCTCCGTGATGGTGGACGAGATCTCCGTCACCTCCGGCGCCTGATGATCAACGACCTGGGAACGGGTTTGCTCAATGCCCGAGCTGATCTCTCGGACTGCCACGGTTGTCTGCTCCATGCTCTGCATAAGGCCACCACTCATCACAGAGAGCTGATGCACCGCGTCGCGAATGGTTCCGATCGTCCCCGACAGACCGGCGACGAAGGAGTTGAACTCGTGAGCGACGCGCCCGACCTCGTCGTTCTGCTCGTCCGGCAGGCGCATCGTCAAATCGCCATCCCCTTCCGAGATATCACGAAGCGCTCCGCCGATTCGACGGAGCGGGTTGATCGAGCGGATCGTCCACAACGCCAGGAGAGCGCCAGCCACGAGCGCGGCCGCGGTGGCGATCGTGATCAGAAATGCGAACCCTTGAGCTACCGAACGCGTGGTCGCAGAAAGGGCGGAGTTGTACGATTCCTGGAGATCGATAAACACGTTGATCGCGTTGAGCCACTCCGTGAACAGTGGTCGCGCCGTCTCCAGGAGCAATTGTCGCGCGGTCTCTCGTTCGCCCGCATCAACGAGGCCGACGATCTGATCCACGACCGGCTCTGTCTGCGCCTCGATCGATTTGATGACGGCGAACGCCTCCCGCTCTTCTTCAGTGAGGTTGGTGCCCTCCGCAAAGATGGCATCCAGCAGCACCTCCGAATCCTCGTAGAAGAGGCGGAGGCGTTCGATGTCGTCAACTACGTCCTGTACGAGCTCCGGGTCGTCCTCGATGAGGACGACATCCCGAATGTTGATCGAGCGATCGTGAGCGCTGCCCCGAAAGTTGATCGCGTAGCGCTGCTTGACCGCGTTCACATCGTTGATCTGGATCAGGCCGGAGTTGATCTGCAAAACACGAAGGATCCCGATCGCCGCCAATGCGACCATCAGCGAAAGAATCACCGCGAATCCAATAAAGATCTTCCTGCGTATCAGCACCGTTCGTCGCATCGTCATACTCCTCAAACTCCTCTCGTTCCCGCCGCACGCACCTTACCGTGCGATGGACAGATGGTCAGGTCGACCGATGTATGCGCAGCACCTGTAGGATGTCCGCGGGCTCGGCCCGTACCGATGGATCCGGGTTCACTTGCGCATAGACTACCCGACCGGAGGTGTCGACGACATAGCTCCCCGGGATTGGAAGGCAGTAGGCGTCAGCGCGATAGCGGTCGGCAAAGGGTGCATAGTGCTCATCGAATCCCTTGCGCAGATGTTCCGGAATCTTGACCAGGACGCCGAGTCGTCGCGCGAGCTCGCCGTCGGTGTCGCTCAAGACACGGAAGTCGAGAAGCAGCTTCTGCGCCATAGTGAGAGTCCGATCGGGAGTCTGAGGCGAAATCGCAACGATCTGGGCACCCTCGGCGTGGAACTCGGGACGGTGCATAGCGAGGTGGCGAAGCTCAAGCTGGCAGTAGGGGCACCAGAGTCCACGGTAGAGAGAGACCACGATGGGTCCCAGCTTCAGAAGATCAGAGCCGCGAACGGGCGCGCCTACCTGATCCGGTAGCTCGAACTCCGGAAATAGATCGCCCACCTGCAAGGTGTCGGCGGACTCGAGCGCTCTGCGGAACTCGTCACAGAGCGCCTCGTCGAGACTCTGCACCTCGGCAGACATCTCTGCACTCTGCTCTGCGCGGGCAGTTCGCAGTGCCGCTTCGAGTGGTCGGTCACTCACGAGGCAAGCTCCTCTGAGAGCCTCGCGACCTGCGACTCCGATTGGAGAGACGCCTCGAGCGCGAGCGGACAGAAGTGCGAGCCCTCGCCGCGTCTCAACTCGGTCACGCACTCCTCGTGCGACCACGCCCTCTTGTAAGGTCGCTCGGAGCGGAGGGCGTCGTAGACATCGGCAACGCTGACGATCCGAGCACTGATCGGGATCGCTCCCCCGGAGAGGCCACGAGGGTAGCCTGATCCGTCGTACTTCTCGTGATGACAGTGCGCTATCTCGGCGGCCATCTGTAGGGTCGTCGCGTCCGACAGGATCTCATAACCAAAGCTTGTATGCGTCTTCATCAGATCGTACTCGTCGTCAGTGAGTTTTCGCGGAGCACGAAGAACCGCGTCTGGTATCGCCACCTTGCCAATGTCGTGAAAGAGCGAGAACTCCTCGATGTCGGAGACAAAGGCAGCGGGAAGCTCCAGGTTTGACGCGATGATTCGGCTGTAGGTCCCGATCCGGCGGAGGTGCTGACCCGTTTCATTGTCTCTGGCTTCGGCAAGATGGGTGATGGAGCGATAGATCTCGTTTCTCGCGTTCTGCTCGCGAGCCTGCTCCTCAGAGACGTCAAAGATGTTCAGGAGCATCGTGCTTCCATCGCCAATGCGTCGTATCACGACGCGCGAAGCGAAGGTCGTATCGTCGCAGCAGATGCTGATCGCATTGAACTGAATAGTGCTCTCGTCGCTGTCAGCAAAGAAGCTATTCACCATCGCCCAGAGCCGCTGATACGCACCGGTGTAGATGCCGTTGTCAAAGAAGGTCTGCTCGTCCGGAAAGAGTGCGCGAAATCCACTTCCAACGAGTTCCTTTTGGGGTTTGCGAAACTGGCCGGCAAAGGCGTCGTTCACGTAGAGGATCGACTCCGATGGGTCGATGATGGCAAGCGGATTGACGCTCTCGTCAAACACCGACTTGAACACTGCTGAGTCGAGATCGTTCACTCTGCCTCCCGGGAAGGGCGCTCGCTTCGCTTTTGACTCTTCTCTTCGTACATCAAACCGTCCGCGTCAGCGACGAGCCGCTCGGCCGAATCAACCTCTCTGAACAATCGGATCCCGACGCTCACCGAAACGTCGGGAAACCCATCCCTACGGACCTTCTCAATCGCCTCTTCGATCCGCCCACGAATCCGCCTTTCCAGATCAGACTCGTCGGTCATCCACACAACCGCGAACTCGTCGCCACCCAGGCGGTAGACCGAGTCGGTGGGGCGAAGGGAGGATCGAAGCGCGCCGGCAAATGACATCAACAACTTGTCGCCCATAAGATGTCCCTGCGTGTCGTTCACCTGCTTCATTCCGTCGAGATCGAGAAAGGCGAATATCCCCGATTCCCCGGACACCGACCGTTCCACAAAACGCTTGATGTCCTGATCAAAGGCGTGTCGATTGTGAAGGCCGGTGAGCGCGTCGGTTCTGGAAAAACGGCGGGCCGACGAGAGTTCGTCACTCATCCGCTGTGTGACCAGCGCGTGGGCGACGGCGGTTGTGCCCAGCCAGAGCAGATGCTCGAGTCGCTCGACATCGCGCACCTCCGACTTTGAAAGGCAGAAGACGTGGCCCAGAACCATGCCTTCCGGTCCGGTGTAGGTGGATCCAGCGTACGTTCGTAAGCCGCTGCCGACAAAATCGGTGTCGTCAGGAAACATCTCTGCAAGGTCTCCACGATAGTGCCTGAATCCCCGGCTCTGGAGGACGAGCTCGCACGGCGCACCGGCCGTCAAGGTAGAATGTCCAAGTCGGCCCGGACCATCCGACGCGCCTACAATGACATAGCGAGAGCCGTCGTCAATAAAGCGAGAAACATAACTGAGATCGCAACCACTCTCCTCAACGATCGCTTCCGCCACTCGTGAGAAGAAGTCTCCGGAGAGGGGATCGATTCGCCGGATCGCGGCGCCCATGCGGGGGATGCCGTCCACCTCTGCTCGGAGGGAGGTGTCAGACGCGGAGGGTGGCGCCTTTGAGTTCCAGATTTCGGCGTCGTCTGAATCAAAGACTCGGATTCCAAATGGAAGCCGACTCAACGAGGCTAGGATGCGCTGCGAATCATCTTGAGAGAGGGCCATCACATCGTTCTGCCAAGTGGGTTCACCAATCAAGGACCGCCCCGTCCTCAGCCCGCACGCCGAGTGAGTGAACCGTCTCCTGCTTGAACGGATGCTTGAGCGCCTCCGACTCATTCACCTCGATTCCCAGACCCGGTGCGTCAGATGGAAGCCAGTAGCCCTCCTTCGTCTCAAGGGACGATTGCACAACGTCCCAGCGCCACGGTACGTCCTGAAGCATGTCCTCCTGAATGAGGAAGTTAGGGGTGGCGAGCGCGAAGTGGAGGGCTGCTGCATTGGCGACGGGACCGAGCGGGTTGTGAGGCGCGACTCCCATCTGGTAGGTCTCCGCAGCCGCGGCGATCTTCCGAGCCTCCCAGAGTCCTCCGCAATGGCAGAGGTCGGGCTGGATCACATGGCAGGCGCGCCGCTCGAAGAGCGAAGTGAACTCTGCCCGTCGGACCAGTCGCTCGCCGGTAGCAATGGGAACCTTGGTCTGCTGCCGTACTTCCAAGAGCGCATCCGGCATCTCGGGTGGAACGGGCTCCTCACAGAAGAACGGCGCAAACTCCTCTACGGCATTGATGTACTGGACAGCCATTGCCGGGAAGGTGCGGCCGTGAAAGTCGATCATGATGTCGACCTCAGGACCAACGGCCTCTCGGAGGCGCTCCATGAGGTGTGCGAACCGTCGAACCATCGTGGGACCCTCGAGCGGGCGAGAGTAGGGGACAAAGACAACCTTCACAGCCGAGTAGCCGGAGGCGACGACCTTGAGTGCCAATTCGACGAGAGGCGCGGGATCAACCGTCTCGTAGACCGCCGACATCTGCCCGCCGCCAAGGTGCGTGTACATTCGAACGCGATCCCGAACTCGGCCCCCCAGCAGTTCATACACCGGTACGCCCAGGTGCTTCCCCTTGATGTCCCAGAGCGCCTGTTCAATACCGGAGATCGCGCTCATTCCGATCGGCCCAAGGCGCCAGAACGACTGGCGATACATCTTCTGAAAGAGATGCTCAATGCGGAGCGGATCCTCCCCAACGACGAATGGACCAAAATCCTCAACCGCCGATGCCACCGCACGCGTCTTCCACTCGAGCGATGCTTCGCCCCAGCCGTAGAGACCTTCCACGTCTGTCTCTACTTTGACAAAGACCCAGTTGCGCATTTCCGCGTTGACGATGCAGGTGGAGACCTTCGTGATCTTCATGGGCGCAGTGTAGCAGGACGGAGCATGGGGGCGCGATCCGGGCTTAGTCGATAGCGTCAATCGTTATGAAGCTATCCAGATCCCGTTCAGGCACGATGAGGATCGAGCCGGTGTTTGTCGCCTCGAACTCATGTTGGAGGAGACGATTTTCCGGGTCGTGCATTGAGATCCGCATTCGCTTTGATCTCAGGCCGCTCGTATCCACGGTCAGCATCTGGCGAATCGGCAGGTAGGCCAGAATGTAGCCGCCCTCTTCGCAGCGA
>JANQQY010000610.1 GCA_028284845.1 Spirochaetales bacterium | reverse complement strand
CGCCTTCAGGTGCCCGAAAGAGAGTGGCACGAATGCTTCCACCGGAAACCTCCGCGCCGATTGACCCGGTATTGATAAGCGCGACTCCCTTTTGAGAGTCTTCGATCAGGGCAAACCGATGCACCGGCCACGCGCCACGCGCATTGTGACGGACGGTGTAGGCCTGCCGCCTCACGACACCAAACGGAATCTCGTAGAGTCCGTGCGCACTGTCGACGGTCGTTGGGAGGTGGAGACGCACTCGGCTCGACTCTCCCTTCCAATTGATTCGGACGGCGACGTCAAGCCGATCCTCGCCGGGGCGAAGCGTCAGCAGCAGTTCCCAATCGAGCTTGTTTGCAGGACCGGCCCAGTCGATCGGCAGAAACGAGCCGGAAAGCAGAAGCGTCCGACCGCACTCCGTTGGAGCGGGTTTCCGGAGTCGCATGGTTCCCGACGCTGCCGTCATCTCAGATCCAATCGGATTCTCCTGTTTGAACTTGCCGGTATCGTGCTGCGCGACGATCAATCCGCCGCACTTCTCAGCGACCACCTCTCCGGTCCTCTTCAAGATGATCCTATCAATTCCGGTTGCCGCACTGCATTCAACCCGGATGAACTCGTTCTCGATCGACCCCTGCTCGATCGGTTTTTCAGATGTCACTTCTTCAGGCGCGCCCTGGAGCAGCTCGACTCTCTCCATGCCCACTGAGGGAACCTCGACCATGAGAGAGACGGTGCGTCCATCGGTCTCGAAGGGGATCGGCGATCCGTCCTGAGTCACAGCGCCCACCCCGCTCCACCCTTCCGGCAGTGCGAGCGTGGCGATGTCGTTCCGAGCCCAGGGAAGTCCGTTGTAGATCGCAATTGAAGCCGTAGTAGTATTGGTCGTTACCATCTCAGGCCCGAGTGTATTGGTGAGCAGTCGCGTAGCCCGGTCGTCCACATCCTCTAACCAGCGGAGCACCTCCGGCAATACCTCGATGGTTGGAAAGCCTCCGCTGTAGATGTCGTGACTCTGGATATAGGAGAGCGTCCACCACGCCTCTTCTGTTGCCTCACAAACGCAGCCTCTCTTGAGGAGCGTGGCCCACTTCTCCGCCTCAAGGAGTTTCGTCTCAAGCTCCCGATTCTGGTGACGCACAAACGGACGCAGGCCGTAGAAGCCGGTGAGTTCGGGGTTCAGGTCACCCCAAACAGTGGGGAGCTCGACCCCAGTCTTCTCAAGGTCTTCAAAGAAGGCGTGCATGGTGGAGAATTCCCAGGCAGACTCGCCCTCCTTCTGCCGACGGTCGATCTGAAACCGTCCACGGTTATACGGCACGTGCTCGCATTCGTCATACGGCATAACAAGATGTGGGCCACTTGTGGTCGATGCTGCCGCTGTGTCGCACATCTCGTCGTATCTGGCGACTCGCCCGTCAAGAGAGCCAAAGTGAACCCGCCCCGGACGAATGTTCGGCGAGTGCGAATCCGGCCCCGCGACGATGATCGTGGAGCCGTCCAGACCCTCGCAGCGGAACAAGGGCTCTTGTTTGTCGCGGCCAACACGGTTCGCGAGCAGGTAGGGCATCCCCAGTTGCACGTGTATCTGCGGAGTCTGTGCGCTAATGCCAAAGGTGTCGATCAGTGATCCCACTCGAGGTTCGGTCCCCAAAAACTCCCTCGTCCAGGCTCGGCCCAGCAGATGATTGCGAACATAGCACTCTCCATTTGGTCCGTTCGTGTCGATCCCGCTGGCCATGGCTCCACCAACTTCGATCCGACCGGCCACGGCGTAAGGCCGTAGTCGTTCAATCAGGTCCGGCCGCGTCTCATTCAACCACCGGAAGTGGGCGATCTGTTCGACCGAGTAGGTAAGCTCGGAGTCATGTTCCAACATGTCGAGGAGACGGACAACGAGGTTCTCCTGGCACAGCCGGTAGTGGTGGCTGTCGTAGAGCCAAGCAAGATCGATGTGGGTGAGGCCGACGATGTGGTAGCGTTTCATTTTAGGTCCTTACTTGGATTGATCGGAAGACAAGGCACCGCGAAGCATCTCTCCTCGTTCCGGATCCCGGTAGGCACGGAGTCGGTAGAGCGCGATGGAGAATCCGATCGATTCCCAGAATCTCAGCGCGACGGGATTGTCGCGTCTCACGTTGAGGTCTATTTGCTCGACACCAAGTCGATCAAGGTCGGCCAGTACTCTCCGAACCGCAGTTGCAGCGGTTCGCCTTCGTCGTGCGTGCGGCGCCACGTACAAGTCCTCGATCGTCGCGCTTCGTCGCTCTGAGAGAAAGCGATAGCAGATGAATCCGACTTGCTGGTCTCCAATGAGTATCCAACAAAGCGACTGGTCCGGGTTTTTGTTGGCGAAGCGAGCTTCAAAAAGGGCGATGCGTTTCTCCGGGGTAGAGATCGCATCCGCCTTTGGCATCAGCTCGTCCCAGTACTCGAACACCATACCTTGGAACCGTGCTCGCTCATGTGCCGCAACACGCCGAACCGAGCACGTCGACGAGGCCCTTCGGGTTGGATCATCGAGATTCCGCTTCGAGTCCGCATCCAGCCTCCCCTCGTGGTGCATGGCAGGATGATGCCAGATTGCGCGCGAAACTGCACGTGCAGCTTGTAATGCCTCGGTCTGTGCTCGGTCAGCGAGAGAGGCCCTCGCTCTCTCTCGACACCCCCGGACGCCGGTTGGCCAAGCGATCCGGGACATCCAAACGGATCTCGCGTAGGATCGTGGGATGGCGGATCCACCGGACTCCAAGATCATTCTCCTTCGAGACTTCAAGGAGATTCACGCGGTCTACCTCTTCGCGGACATCCGAGGGTTCACCGACTGGTCGAGAAAGAACCAGTCGGAAGTGAGAAAACTGACTCGGTTAATGTACTCAGTCGCCGTTACGGTCTTCGGCACAAAGAAGTCCTCCGCCTACTTGCGACGGGTGGTAAAGTTCCTTGGCGATGGGTTCTTCGCGGTTGCCGAGTACGACGAGGAGCGACCCGAAGAGACACGGAGGAAACTATCCGAGATGGTTTCCTCCGTGATTCAGTTCAATGACGCTCTGAGTTCTGCATTAAAGAACTCTGACATCCACGGCCGGACGAAAATCGCCGTAGGATACGGATTGACGTACGGGCCGAGTTTTCGATTCCAACAGTCGGGGCAACCGGCGGACTACATAGGAAACCCGATCAATCTTGCGTCCAGATTATGCGGTATTGCGAAGCCGAATCATCTTGCAGTTGAGAGCGATGTCCCCGGTCTACTGACAGAAATCTCACCGGAAGAGAAGCTGTGGATAAGCTTCTCAGAGATAGACGACCAGATCCGAAGTTTCGAGGACGTTGAAGTTCAAGAGGTGAACCTTGTCGTCGACAAGCGTAAGCGCGCAAAGACGGTCACCTGGGTCATGGAACTGATTCAGGATCTGGCGAAGAGGTCTGCTCTTGCCGACGACGCGCGTTCCACGGGTTCGGACGAGGACTCAACGTAACCAACGGGGCAGCAGCCGCCTCTGCGTCGAGCCAATCACTTCGAGCTATGCGCCGGGGATCAGCTGCATGATAAAGTGCGGATACTCTTCCTGAAGGCGTTGCTGGGTTTCACGCCGCTTGGTGCGAAGTGTTGTGAGAGAAACTACGCCGGAACCGTCGGCAGGCTCGACTGAGACGAGCGCAAGGTAACGGCTTCCGGTCTTGCTCATATGCATCCCTGAAACCGAAAGCTCCGGGGAGCAAACCTCTTCGATCGCCGTGCTCAGCCTTGCATACTCGTCTTTGTCCTGTAGTCGTCCAACCGCAAGCTCAATGACAGCCTCTCTGATGATCTGAATCGGCTTCGATATCAGGATCACCGACAGCACGATCGTGATAATCGAGTCGGCCAGATAGGGAACAAAGCTCGATTGGCCGTCAGCACCGGCGTTTCGAAGTGCGAGCACACCGGCAAGGATACCCAACGAAAGGACGCCGTCTACGAACGACGCCTTGGTATCGGTCTTGAGAATGCTGCTCTGGTCACCAATCCGGCGGTTCGCAAGGCGGTAGTAGCCGGAAAGGGCAAAGCTCAGAACGACCATGGCTGCTGCGTAGTAGACAATCGGTCCAGGGTTGAGCATTGGGATACCGTCCGTGGAACCTCGAACGTAGAGAAGAATCCTGACCACGCTCGTAGCAACGGCCATCAGGATAACTCCCATGATCATCAACCCTTTGACCAAGCTGTAGAGGGCCTCGTAGAAGAACTGTCCCAAGGGGAAGGTCTCGGTGCGGCGAGCCTTGAGCTTGGAGACAGCCAAAGCCACTCCCATTCCCAGGAACACGATAAAAGAGTAGTTGCCGTCAAGAAGCACCGCCTCCGAATGTGAGAACCAGAACGTCGCCCAGGCAACAAGTGCCATGACAAGGTTTCCCGAAGCCCCAAGAAGCATGGCCCGACGCTCGGTCCGATCACGTTGACTGTCTTTCATATGACTCTCCTGTGATTCGAAGTATCCAAAACTGCCCGGAACTCCCGTAGTGTCCGGGAGCACGAGTTCGACGTGACAATTGTCATGCGGAAACGATTGCAATCCTCAGTAGACGCCGCGTGAATGTCGTGGAAGGATTGGGCGAAGAGAGTCCAGTGAACCAAGACGATCGCCTTATGGAGGCTCAAAAAACATCAGGAGAGGCACACCCGGCAATTCGCGTGTTCGGCTTGGAGGTGCGTGCCAGACGGCGACATCCCCGCCTGCGAGTCGACGAGCTCACTGTGGAACACGGATCAGCGCTGGGTCT
>JANQQY010000606.1 GCA_028284845.1 Spirochaetales bacterium | reverse complement strand
CCCGGCCGGCGATGCCCGGTAGCGCCGGCCACCGCAACAGGAACGGAACGCGAATCGACTCATCCCAGGGGAAGAGCTTCGTATCGAGTCCTTGAGACTGACGCATGTCCCCGTGATCAGAAGTAAAGACGACCACGGTATCATCACGCAGGCCGTCCTTCTCGATGGCGTCGAGGACGATCGCCAGCGCGTCGTCGAGTGCGGCAATATGCGCGTAGTAGCCGCGGAGCTCTTTAATCGCGAGCTCACGACGACTGGCCGGGACGTTTGGCCTGAGTTCGATCTTCCTGTTCGCATATCGGGCGCGATACTCGCCAGGCGCAGTCTCAAGGGGGAAGTGCGGCGGGCCCCAGGAGAGCATCAGGAGGAAGGGCGAATCATCATCCGCGTGATCCGTGATGAACTGCGCCGCGTGACGCGCTTGGTCAAAGGCGTCGTAGCCGACCCATTTTTGCTTGACCAGATCGTCGTTCTCGAAGTACCAGGAGTCGTTGTAGTCGTGCGTACACTCGAATCCCTTCCAGGTATCAAAGCCCATTTGATACTCACGAGGAACAACGGCATGTCGTCGTCCGTAGTGCCCGTCGGGACTGCCATAGAGGTGCCACTTGCCGATGTAGCCGGTAGTGTATCCCGCTTGGCCAAAGAGCGTTGCAATTGACGGCGTTCTTGGGTCGAGTTCCACATCGTTGATAAACACTCCATGGCTCAGCGGATAGAGCCCGGTGAGAATGCTGGCCCTGGCCGGGCAGCAGACGGGACAGCCGGAGACGGCTCCGGAGAAATCGATACTCTCTGAGGCAAGCGAATCGAGGACGGGTGTTTCACAGTTCAGATCACCCGCGTACCCCGTCGCCTGGGCGCGCCACTCATCTGAAAAGACGTAGACAACGTTCGGTTTGGAACTCCGCATTGGCTCGATTATTGGCGGATGTCCGGCAGCAGACAAGATTCATTATCCCGCGATCTGTTGCGGTTTTTGGTGAGCTTCTGATTTTGGATGAGAACGCGCGAGTTCAACCTTGCGGACTCAGACCACGCCTCTCACAGTAGAGACACGCCCTCCATCCACTGGGAGGCGCAACATAAACCGTGTCAGCAGGAGTGTCCCGTGAAAGAGATCCGAAGCTACTTCCTTGAGCGAATGCTTGAGACGGCGCTCCGCCGGCCGCAAGGCGTCCTGCCCTACCCCTATCTCGTGCCGGGGGGCAGTGGCTACAGTCACACGATGTGGGACTGGGACGCCTTTTTCCTGGGCGTTGGTTTGCTGAGTGCACGGCCCGATCTCGCAACCTACCTTGAGGGCACGGCGCGGAACTTCCTTCACATCTCGTTGCCGGATGGCTTTATACCGAACAACGTTGAGGCTGACGGAAAGGGGTTCATCACGCTGACGCGCGCAGGGCAACCGATGAACCCCGCAAAACCGGTGATAGCCCAGATGCTCGCGACAGCGCTTCGGATCTCCGGGACGCTCTCACTCCAGGATCAGGAATGGGATCGTTTGAAGCTCTTCCAGCGACACTGGGAACTGAACCTGCTCCACGGCTCAAGGCTCTATCGGGTGAATAGCCATCGAGGATCCGGACCCGACAACGACCCATCGGTGTATGGACGTCCGTATAGAAGCACGGCCCTGACCCTGGTAAACGCATTGATGGTTCGAGAGCTTGAGAGCATGGCAGAGGTGGCTGACCGATACGAACCGTCAGCAGCCGAGTCGTATCGGGTGCGAGCAGATGAACTCCGCGCCGCGATCCGAGACCGGATGTGGGACGAGGAGGATGCGATCTACTACTCTCAGGATGTCAGCTACGAGACGCCTCATATCGGCCTTGGTGTGCGCCAGCACACAGAGACCTGGTCGACGACCCTCAAAGTCAGAACCGGCAGCGCCTTTGCCATGCTCTGGGCCGGCGTCCCCAAAAGTGAAGAGGCTTCTGCGCTTGTCTCGCGGTACGTCACAGGGGGAAGCGATCTCTACGGTCCGTGGGGTGTCCGCTCGCTCTCCAATCGTGATCGACTGTTCAACAACACCGGTATCACCGATCCCCTCAACATCCCTGATGATGCCCGAGCCGCAGGGTTCGTCCCACTGACGCCCTTCCCGTCCGGAAACCCGTCGAACTGGCAGGGACCAGTATGGATCATCAACAACTATCTTCTGTATCGCGGACTTCGCCGTTACGGGTACACGGAGGAGGCGAGCCGGCTCTTCTCTACGACCTCAGAGCTGCTCGCCCGTGACATCACAACGAACGGGACATCCCATGAGAACTACCACAGCGAGACAGGCCAGGGACTCGCACACACGGACTTCATGTGCTGGAACCTCTGCATCTTCGCAATGGAAGCGGAGGAAGGCGGAGAGACCTCGGTGGAGACCGCGTCGTGAGTCGACCGTTCGACACTATCCCGCTGATTCGGCATCCGGACGTAGATCCAAAGGCGTTCAGCATCCAATACTTCCGAAGGGAGTTCGAGACCAGTGCCACGGTGGACGAGGCAGTCGTATGGGTATCCGCCTGTCAACGGTTTGAACTCTGGATCGATGACGTTCTGATAGGTCGCGGGCCATCGCAGAGCGACCCTTCACGATGGCACGTGTCGCCAATCTCCGTGACGAATCTGCCGGCTGGGCGTCATCTCTGCGCCGTTCGCGTAGTCAATCGCGCAGACTACGCAGGTATCGTTCAACTCGGGACGGAAGCGTTCCTGCTTGTCGCACCGGAAGACGATCGACTCAGCGGATTGACGAGTGGCGAACACTGGATCGTTCGCATCGATACCGCAACGACACCTACGCCCGATCCTGTGTGGCACGGTCCAACCCCTTACTTTGTCGCAGGTGCCGGTGATCGCGTGCTCCTGCGCGATCTTCCGGCCGGGTGGAGGCTCCCTCAGTTCGATTCGAGTTCGTGGGCGCAGGCCAAAGAGATCGCACCGCAATGGGACAATCCGTGGGGTCGATATCCCGCGGACGTGATCCTGCGCCCTGACCCCCTCCCGCAGATGACAGACGAGCCGCTCTCGTGGGCTCGTACCATTCCAGAAGCAACAACACCCATGAAGATCACCAGAGGGTCACGTGTAGTGTGGGATGCCGGGGAACTGGTAAACGCATGGCCAGTAATACGACTCAAAGGACCAGTGGGTGCCGTCGTTCGCCTCGTCTGGTCGGAAGCCCCATACACAAGAGAAGGATCCAAGCGACATCGCGATGAGACGGAGGACGCTTTCTTCTGCGGACCATATGATGAGTTCGTGCTGAGTGGAGAGGAGAAGGAGGTAACGACAACCTGGTATCGATCGTTCCGATACGTCGAGATCACAGTTCAGAGTGCAAACGGAGAGGTCTACCTTCACGAGATCGCGCTCAGTCGGACGAGCTTTCCACTTGCGAAACCGGAGCGTCCTACGGAGATCCCAACGTGGGTCAGCGAGGCAGATGCGGCCAACCTGTGGGAGGCCTCGTGGCTCACAATCAGAAACTGCGCCCACGAGGTGATCATGGACTGTCCGCACTACGAGCAGGCACAGTTCCCCGGGGATTCACGCATTCAGGCAATCTATCACTACACGCTGTGCGACGAACGACGCCTTGGACTAAAGGCGATCGACGATCTCCATGCCTCCCGGATGCACGACGGCATTGTGCAATGCCGGTTCCCATCACGACAGGTACAGATCATCCCTACCTTTGGGATCTACTGGATCATGATGATTGAAGACTATCTTCGATTCGGCGGTCCAAGAGAGGACGTTGAGCCGTACAGTACCGCCGTCCTTGGAGTAGTCCAATGGTTTGAGCGATTGCTCGGCCCCTCAGGGCTGCTTGGTCGGGTTCCGCACGCTCCGTTCATCGACTGGTCGCCTGCGTTCCGCGCGGGAAATGCGCCCCAGGAACCAAACGGCGAGTCTTCCATTCTCACACTTCTTTTTTCGCGTGGACTTCGCTCCGCGTCGCGGATCTTTGCCGTGATGGGGGAACCGCCCGGACTCATCGCGCTTGATTCGCTTGCGGACTCCCTCGTGGAAGCCGTTGTTCGTACGTGCTGGGATAAGCACGCAGGATGGTTCAGAGATACCGTATCTGGGCCTACCTTCAGTCAGCATGCGCAAATCGAAGCGGTGCTCGCGGGAGCCGTTCGAGGCGAGGACGCCCGCGACCTGATGAGTCGGGCTCTGAACAGTGCGACGCTTGGCGGCATCGGAACGCTCTATTATCGCTTCTATCAGGTCGAGGCACTCATGCGATGCGGGCTCTCTGAATCGATGCCGCAGGTTCTTTCAAGCTGGACCAAGACGCTTCGTCGCGAGGGACTCACAACCTTCCCTGAGACAGAGCTGCCGAACCCGCGGAGTGACAATCACGCGTGGGCCATCACGCCTGCCCTCGCGATAGCAACGGTCCGGTGGTGGGACTAGTCTCACTTGCGCGCTCCCATCCGCGGAACCTAAAACCAACTGGGCAAGTGGTCCGTGCTAACGAGCGGGTCCTGTGCCGGTTTGGTCCGAAGCGAGAATGCGATGATGCAAAGCGCATAGCCATCGCTGCGGGGTGCGACCACGCTTACCCGTCTCAGTTCGCCGACCGGAACACCGTGAGCGATCGCCGTTCCGGAAGCAGCTCGAATCTGTCGCGAAGTTCACTCGGCGGATTCCGACGGAGATGTGCCACGAGATGCAGGGCGGATTAGTTGCACAACGCCGGCCGTCATCCGCAACACGACTTCAAGAATGACAACGAAGGCGAAATAGTAGCCCGCTCGCTGCCAGTGAATGGAAAGCTCAAACAAGAGCGCCAGCGAGGAGTCAAAGTCGAAGTTGATGGAATCGCCCAGGAAGACGCCAAGAAGCGCGAACGGAATCATCTTTGCCAGATCGCGCGACAGATCTTCACTGACATACGCGGTGACCCGGACCGCTCCTACCAGTGAGATCGCTATGAGCAGCACGTGCTCTGTCGAAGCCGATTCAGTCAGGAGAATCAAGAGGAACCCCAAGACCGCGAACCACAGAAACACCATGATTGGGAAGACAAGCACATATTTGACGATGTAGAGAACGGTGGCGAGAAGCTTGCTCAGGCGGGCCCGAGCAGCACCGGCGAAAGTGGACAGGTCGAGAGTAAAAATGTCCTTCCTCGCGAAGGCGCGGTAGAACTTGTGAATGAATACCGCATAGACGGAGATCGCAAGAACCCTGACCACAAGGTTACCCGAAACAGAGAGTGCTTCTGTAAACGAGAGCCCCGCCGAGTCGAATTGGACCGCCTGTGCGACGCTATCAGATTCCATTGAAGAACCATCCTGGCACAGACGCTGGTGTGTCGCAAACAATCCATCAAAGGGTTGATCAACCGATGCTTCTACGGCTCGCTGAATAGCTTCCCGGACATCGCCCTCTCGCGAAACGGGCCGCTGGCATCGTAGAAGGTAGCCTCCGGATCCACCGTTGTGACGATGATCGATGACCGGTGCTGGATTGCGGAGGAGGCGATCGTGCCGTCAGGAAGGATAAAGACGCTCGGCCAACTCTGGTAGTGGCCGGAGGCGTTGCTTGCGCTGATGTAGAGGTAGTTCGACGCGGCGCTCGCTTGGAGCGTCGGCCTCATAATCGTGGTGTGGATGTTCCGGCCTGAGCTCCGGGCGTTATAGAACGAATGAAAGAGGATCTGAGTTCCGAGTTTCTTGTACTCGCGAAAGAGCTCAGGAAACCGAACGTCATAGCAGATCAGCAATCCACACCGCATGCCGTGCAGATCAAATGTGGCGAACTCTCGGCCGGGCCTGTAGAAACGCACATCGGTGGTGGTGCAGAACCGTTTTGCGTAACGGGCTACGACGGTCCCGTCAGACGAGACCGCGACCAGGCAGTTCTCGACGCGCTCATCAGAGCGAAGGCGATTCGTGCCGTAGACGACTCCAATGGCAAGATTCCGAGCCTTGGCGATGACGCGCTCCTCTGCACCCTCAAGAGCACCCCAGTCGTAGTTATCCCAGGTGTGAAAGTCGCCGCCTGCGTATCCGCCAAGACTTGTCTCAGGAAAGTGAACGATGTCCGCGCCGGCCCCACTCGCCTCTTCAATCTGTCGAAGGAGATAGCGCAGGTTCGATTCGACGCGGGCGGAAACCGGGAACTGTGCCGTCGCGATTCGTATCATGCCTCACCGTGCTCCAGCGAACGATCAGTACCGTCGAGGACCGGAAGCGTCGCCTGTATGCGGAACCCTCGTTCGGCAGGGAGTCTGCACAGGCCGAATCGCGGTCCATAGCAGAGCCTCAGATGCTGATGGACGCCGACCAGGCCGACGCCTCGTACCGCCGTGTCGTCTTCGCTTTCGAACCGCGCAACAACCGCCCGCCATTGCTCCTCGCTGCATCCCGGGCCGTTGTCCGAGACAACAACGACGACATCGGCGCCTGACAAAGAAACATCGACATCGATCTCCAGAGTGCTGCTCACCTCGCCAATAGCGTGTTCAAAGCAGTTCTCCAGCAATGGCTGGAGGCAGAAACGCGGCACTCGCAGACCTCGGGTCCCCTCTCCCAGAGTCAGACGAGATCGGAACCGATCGGAGTATCGGTATCGCTGGATCGTCAGGTACCCTTCCAAATAGGTGATTTCGCGGTCGACTCGAACGGCGTCGGTCTTGTCGCGAACCACGGCGTGAAGCTGAACGGAAAGCGCTTGCAGCGACTCCAACACCGCGTCGATTCTATCGCTTGTCACAAGGCCCACGATGGCATCAAGACTATTGAAGAGGAAGTGAGGATGCATCGTGGCCTGAAGCGTGCGGACACGAACGTCAGAACGTTGGCGCTCGGCGATCTGTAATCGATAGGCGGTTCGCAGCAGAAGAACGCCCAGGGCGAGGACAATCAGCATCGACACAATTCCAATCAGCAAGATTCGCCCGGAGAGCTGGGTTGCTCGGGTAACGACTGCTGTGGTTGGTGCCACGCCCCTCAGCACCAGACCGGTTCGATCGTCGGAAACAACCACACTGATCGAGCTCGCGCCGTCAGGATCAGGCTCGACCTCACGCCCTCTCTCCATCAACGGATGGAGAAAGAGCGGGTTGTTGAGTGTGGTCTCGAGAAGACGATTCGACCGGTCGAAAATCTCGACGGTGATTGGCGCGAGCCCACCCTCCACGACGAGATAAAGCTCATCAGCAAACGAGAAGAGCAACTCCGTCAGATCAATCGTGACCACACCCGCAGAGTACGCGCCCGCCCCGGCGAACTCATACGAGATAACCGGGAGGTGCGTCGAGAGTCCGATCTCGTCCCGGATGCCGGGACCCAGGAACCACCCCTTAGCGTCGCGAAACGGCTCAACGAGCCCATCGATGCTCCCATCCTGCGCGCTTCGAACCATCTGGATCTGACCCTCCGCAAACTCCAGGCCGGTCCCGGCGGATCGGTAGAGGCGGCCGTCGGTGTAGGAGAGAAAGGCCTTGCGAACAAAGAGGTTCTCAATCACGAAATCGGTAATCGAACGCTCGACTTCTCGTTCGCCAATCGTGCCGCGATCGTAGGCTTGCACGAGGGTCCGCATTCCGAGTGCGAGATTCTCAAGACGATTGATCATTCCGCTACGAAGGACCTCCATCCGGTCCTCCACGCGGCGGGTCGCTTCTACGGTGAGCTCACTCCGCACCTGCGTATACACGGTGAACACAATTCCTACCACCATCGCGGCGACAACAACGAGCGAGACAAGCAGCAATCGGTGGAGATGGGCCCGTGCCCTCATTGGGTGAGGTGTTTGGACGCGCGGCGCGCACGTCCGGGTGTGACCCCGCTCACCTTGCGAAAAAGCCTGGTGAGGTGCGATGCGTCTGAACACCCAACGCGTTCTGCTACAGCCGCGAGTGTGAGTTCGGGGTCGGCGAGCAGATCGTTCGCGGCCTCTACTCGCAGATGGTGCAGAAGGGATGTGAAAGACATTCCGACGTACCGGGTGAAGGCGGTGCTCAGGTAGGTGGGGTTCACGCAGGCCTCAGTGGCCGCCTCTGCAAGGCTGATGCGTTTCTCGAAATGCGTCTCAGCAAAGAGAATAGCCTTCTGGACGAAGGGAGGGAGGCCTGAGAAATCGACATCGCGAAGGGCCTTGGCTCGGAGTTCGCACTCCGAGAATCGCTCTTCAGCTACGATTCTCTGAAGCAGATCGTGGATGTCGT
>JANQQY010000585.1 GCA_028284845.1 Spirochaetales bacterium | reverse complement strand
CTCTCCGGAGGCGATCCGGTAGATCTTCCCCGCCTCGCTTAAGTGTTGGCCCATGCTCCAGGCCGGACCGACGGTAGAGTGCCCTGCGCAAACGAGCTGAAAGTGAAACGTTAGGGGACGCACGCCTGGGCCGCATCATAGGTGCAAGCCAACCTCACGTAAAGGAGTGGCTGGTCCCGTAGTTGTCTCTCGGTCCAACGAGAACGAGTAGAGGCTGTAGGACCGGTCGAGCGCGAAGCCGAGCTTCTCCGCCAGAGCGATCGATGCGATGTTGTCATCCATACAGTCCCAGTGCGGCGCGAGCCCAGTTCGCGAGCACTCATCGACAAATGCCCGACCAACCACATACGCATAGCCCCGTCGCTGGAACGCTTGCTGCGTCTCGATGTCGATTACATGGGTACGATCGGCGACAAACCCTGAGATGCAGATGCTCGCGAGGTTTGAATCCTCCAGGGCGGCGTAGCAGATGCCGGAACGAAAGAACGAGAGGTGAGAGTCCCAGAACGTTGAGATCTTGGACTCGACGATCGAGCGAGCAGCCGGTGTGAGAGTGGGTAGCGTGCGGGAACGAACTCGAACCAGTGTGCAAGATGGAGGAGTCGTGCGAGCTCTATGGCGTCGACGAGATCCATCAATCCGGTAGATCCTCTGCGTAGACCTCTGCAACGCCCGGTGATCGTAGATCGCCTCTATCTTCGCGTCCCAGCCGTCCTCCGTGCAAGCTCTCCGCGTCACCAATTGGGTTCACGCAATGGGCGCACCGGGAGCCGTCCGGATGCGACCACTCTAGATGAGCATGGGTCTGCTGACAAGTCGCGAGTCGGCCGTCGGCACGCGATCGATCCCATCAGTGGCGGAACGACTCTCGCAGAATAGGGCTGACCAGGATGGGTATACAGGGTGAGAGGTGCAATCGTTCTGCGTGTTCTCCTAAGGAGGGCTTCGGTGTTCGAGCAGTTCTACAACATCATGGATGTGTGGCCTCAGGGTTTGAGAATCTCCGTGACGGGCGCCCTGCTCAGTGCGATTGGGATCACCAGTCTACTCACGGTCGCTCGGAAGCAGCGAGAAGGCGACGTCCAACCACTCAACTTCACGAAGTCATCTCAGAAGCGCTTTGGTCCCGGTGTGAGGGTCTTCTTCCTGGTGTGGACCGGAATCGCGATCGGTATGACTCTGCTATCGCTGGCCTTCGTCGTTGGCGAGAGCAACGGGCTGAGGCGGCAATACAGCGCCGGCGATTACCTAACGGTGGAGGGCTACGTGGAGCAGTTTGAGCCGATGCCGTACTCAGGCCACCAGATGGAGACCTTTGAGGTCGATGGAGTCCGATTCGAGTACTCCGACTACGTGCTGAACGCGGGATTCAACAATACGCGATCACACGGTGGTCCCATTGATGAAGGTGTCTATGTTCGCATCGACTACATCGATAACCACATTCTGGCGCTTTGGGTCTTGCGCGAGTGACGAGATGTACGTGCTATTCTTTCGATCAGCAAGTGGGTAGGAGCGTAGCCAGATGAAGGATATTCCCGGAATCGATGAGAACGGCAATCCCAAGAACGGCCCCTTTGAGGTCTATTTCAAGAACGGCCAGGTCTCTTGTCAGGGTGAGTTCGACAACGGAAAGAAATCCGGAACGTGGAAGTACTTCCTCAATAATGGCCAGTTGCAATCATCCGGTGATTATAAGGGCGGCAAGATTGTTGGTCGCTGGGAATGGTACTACAAGAACGGCGAACCGAGAGGCACGGGCGGCTTCGACGACGAGGAGCAGAAGCACGGTGAGTGGAAGCGATACCACCCGAATGGCCAACTCTGGGACGAAGGTCGATTCGAGCACGGCAAGAAGAAGGGCATGTGGAAGACCTACGACGAGACCGGAGAGCTCCAGAAGACGCAAACATTTACATAGTCGAGCCGGTGTTTTTGCTTCCACGCGATCGGACAGGGGTGTGTCCGGTCCCGTCACTCCCGGAACCGGAGCGTCCGTAGATCCTCCGCCACAATCCGGTTGGCGTCTGAAGCCACCTGCTCCGGGATGTCGTCCGGAGTAAACCGTCGCCCGGAAAGCTGGAAGAAATCGCCCTCGATCAACCCTCGAACGAGCCTGGCAGCATCAGTAGGAGGGCGATCTTTGCCTTCCTCGAAGGCGTCGCCAATTCGTGACATCCACCTTTTTCCCGCCGCCGAGTTCAGTTGTAGTTCGGTCATGGTGGTCCGGACGAGTCCGGGCGTCGTCGCAAGGACGGTGATTCCGTGCGGCTGAAGTTCATGTGCGAGCGTTTCAGTAAATCGGGTGAGACCGGCTTTGCTCGTGCCGTACGCATTGCCGTATGGAATGGGGCCAGCGCTGCCCCCGCCAATCATGTTGATGATGGTGCCGTAACCCTGCGCGACCATCGCGGGTATGACCGCTCGGCAGACCAGGTAGGGTCCCTTCAAGTTGACGGTGAGATCGTTCCAGTAGCTTTCGGGATCGACCTCCCATGTTGGGCCAATCGCCTCGAACGCGCCGGCGTTGTTCACCACAGCTTGGATCGGACCAAATGCGCCTTCGGTTTGCCGCACGAGCGAGGCGACATCCTCCGCGTTGGTGACATCGGTGGCACATGCGAGGGCTCTACCTGGAAGTCGCTCGGCCTCCCTGACGACCTCTGCGAGTTGCTCCTCACTACGCGCCGCCAGACTCACGTCGTGGCCGGCACCAATGAGTTCCATCGCAATTGCCTTGCCAATTCCTCTTCCGGCTCCGGTAACGATGATTGCGCCCATGCATCAACTCTACCGATCAACGGGCCTCAGACCAATAGTCCAGGAGTCACATTGTCTGGGACAAGTCACATTGAACGGTGATCCCTCCACTGGAGGAACTCGATTCTGTTCTCAAATGGATCGTAGACGTAGAAACGATCGGCACCCGGTAGAGGTTCTCCGTCTACCGGCTCAACGCCGCGTGCTTCAATAGATGCCCTGTACGTTTCAAGATCGTCGATCTCAAAGGCCGGATGCGCCTTTGTCGCCGGATGAAAGTCTTTGTCCAGTCCAATGTGCAGTTGATGGTCGCCGGCCTGCAGCCAGAATCCTCCGTTCTTCTTCAGGTTCTCCGGTTTATCAATCTCTCTGAGTCCCAATTGGTGGACGTAGAACTCGCGAGCCTGCGGTTCTCCATCTGCGGGGATGGCGATCTGAACGTGGTCAAGTCCTCGAATGAATGGCATCAATCTCCTCCCGTTTTGCGCATCGTGTGTAGAGCTCCACCAGGACGCGACTGACAGTATCTTTGATCGAGAGCGATCCGGAAGCTCATAGGGGGCATCATGTCACACTTCGATGTTGCGCTGCTTCAGATGGTGGCGCCTGGAAATGATCCGGCTGAGAATGCCAGCAAAGCGATCGACTGGTGTCGTCGCGCGGCTACGATGGGAGCGGACCTTGCGCTCCTCCCGGAAATTTGGAGTTGCGGATACACCAACGGTTTCGAGATTGAGTCTGATGACATAGCGAGCGAGTGGCGACAGCAGTCGATCTCGGAAACCGACGAGTACGTAATCCGATTCCGAAACCTCGCACGAGATACCGGTATGGCCATCGGGCTTACGCTTCTTGAGCGGTGGGAGCCCGCGCCTCGCAACACGATCCTCGTGATCGACCGGCACGGCGACACCATTCTCAGATACGCGAAGGTTCACACCTGCGACTTCTTCCCAATGGAAGCGTCTTGCACGCCCGGGGACGGGTTCCACGTGGCGACCCTCGATACCAGTTCCGGGCCGGTCGAGCTCGGCGCGATGATTTGCTACGACCGCGAGCATCCCGAAAGTGCGCGCATTCTGATGCTCAAAGGCGCTGAGATCGTTCTGACGCCGAACGCGTGCACGCTCCAGTCGCTACGCATTGGGCAGTTCCGCGCTCGCGCGTGGGAGAACGCCATGGGCGTCGCGATGACAAACTACGCCGCGGGCCATCCCTACTGCAATGGACACTCAGTTGCCTTTGACGCCGAAGGCAATCTACTCGTCCAGGCTGGAGCCGATGAGGGCATCTTCCTCGCGAGGTTCGATCTGGATGCCCTGCGTTCGTACCGCGAGAGGACCTTTTTTGGGAATGCATTCCGCCGCCCCCACAAGTACGAGCTTCTCGAGTCGGCTGGAAGCGCGGCGCCGTTTGCGATCCGCACCGATGGTAATGGTGAGCGATGGCAGCAGACGAGTCGGTAGGTCGCGCCTGGCGCAGATGCTGGTCCCGTAGTCCTACTCTCACGAACCTGATAGCCTCTGCCGAGATC
>JANQQY010000534.1 GCA_028284845.1 Spirochaetales bacterium | reverse complement strand
AGGATCGTCCTCTCGAGATGGCGAGCCGACCCGGATCGGCATTCTCGCCAAATGGAGACGGTCAACTCGATACCATCTCACTGGTTTTTGGAGAGGAGGTGAATCTCCTCCGGCTCGAGAGCGCCTTGATTACCGTTGTCGACCAGAGCGGAAACTCGGTCGGCTCGGTCGAGGTTGGCGACGCAATCGGCGATGAGGTCGTTCTGACCGGATTCCTCGATCAGGCACGGACACAAAGGGCGCCTGAGGGCGTCTACGGTGTCTCAGTCACCGCCACCTATGGGAACGGCACGATCACCGAGTCGGGCCCCATTCAGATTGAGGTCGACGTGACGCCGCCAAGTGGAAGCGTCATGGTGACCGAGAGCGTCTTTAGTCCGGAAGGCGATGGCCTCAAAGACACCATCACCATCAGGCAGGATCTCTCTGACGACGCGAGCTGGACCGGATTTGTCTACGTCGCGGGCGGAGCGGTCCTTCAAACGCTTCAGGTTCCCAGCGAATTGGAAGCCGTCATCTGGGACGGTAACGATTTGAACGGCAATCCCATTCCGGACGGGACCTACAGCTACAGTCTTATTGGTACCGATGCGGCGGGCAACCAGGTCGAGACGAATCAGATTCGTGTGAGCATCGACCGCCGCCCGACCACCGTCCAACTTGCCGTTGATCGTGAGTTCTTCTCCCCGAACGGCGATGGGGAGGGAGACGTTGTTGTTGTCACCCCGGAGCTCTCTGTACCAACCGGGGTCGAGAGCTATGAGGTCGAGCTCCTGGATGCAGACGGCGAGAGTCTCTTGCGCCTCTCCGGCACCGGCGAGCTTCCGCGTCAGTTCGTCTGGGAAGGAACCGATGCCGAAGGCGCTCTCCTGCCCGAAGGTGGCTACATTGGTGCTCTCGACCTCGTCTACACGAAGGGCAATCAGGTCCAGGCCGTTACTCCGCTTGTCACCATTGACAATACGATTCCTCGTGTTGCCATTCGTGAGAGCTCGAATCGCATAACGCCGAACGGCGATGGAATTGACGAGGAGATCACCTTTGTGCCGCTCGTCGATCCCGTATCGGAGATCGTGCGCTACGTTGGGCAGATTCAGGCCCTTGATGGTCGTGTCGTCGCGGAGGTCAGGGGAGATGTTCCTCGCGGAACCGCATTCTGGGACGGCACGAGCGCGAACGGACAGACCGCTTCCGACGGCGCCTACGTGGCGTCGCTTGAGGTCGAGCATCGAAACGGAACGATCCGGCGGGCCACGACCGGAACACTGGCACTTGGAACCGGTGTTGATCCTGACGCTCCCGCGGTGGCGCTCCGACTTTCGCCGCAGATCTTCTCGCCCGACGGCGATGGGATCGATGACACGGTGACCGTCACCGTCAACGCCGTTGACGCAAGTCCGGTCTCATCCTGGTCGATCGTGATCAGGGATCCTGACGGGTCGGTCTTCTACGAGCGCGCCGGTGACAGCGTTGTTCGCTCCTTCGAGTGGAACGGCATCAACGACGCCGGCGAGCGCGTACAGATGGCGTCCGACTACACGGTTGAGTACGAAGTGACCGATGCGATGGGCAATGTTGCCGCGGGCAGCGAGATTCTCACCGTCGACATTCTCACGGTTGAGCGATTCGGGATGCGGAAGATCGACCTGCCGGACATCATCTTTGAGGGCTACACCACTCGGTACTTGAACTGGAACAAGGATCTTTCGGAGCAGAATGTGCTGGTGCTTGATCAGATTGCAGCGATGCTTGAGAAGTTCCCCAACTACGAGATTGTGCTCCACGGCCACGCCGTGAGTGTTCTCTACTACGATGCTGCGCTCTCAGATCTCGAGCAGATTCAGACCTTGATGCCGCTGAGTGAGGGCCGATCTGAGACCATCCTCGATGCGATGGAGATGAGAGGCATTGACGGCGTTCGCTTCGAACGCGAGTGGTGGGGGAAGCTTCGCCCGCTCGTGCCGTTCAGCGACCTTGAAGGACGTTTTATCAACCGACGGGTAGAGTTCTACCTGGTTCGATAGGCAGTAGGGCGTGATACAGGCGGCTATGCGCGTCTCAGGCGCGTATGGTCGCTGTTGACTGCCCAGAACCGCATTTGTATTCTTACCGCTCAGTTTTTGCGAAGGAGCCACTATGTCAAAGGCGCATCGGGGTCGTCCCCTGAAGCAGGAAACACCCCAGTCAGGTCGTGGAACCTGCCCCGTGACCGGTCAGACAGGCGTCAAGCTTCTCTACGAGGTAGAGGTCGACGGCGCGAAGAAGATGGTCAGCAAGGTTGGCAAGGCGACGCTTGGTAACGTGAAACAGCGTCAGGACAAGGTGACTCGCCAGGCCGCCGCCGCAGAAGCTGCGAAGGCCGCTGAGGCTGCGCGTAAGGCTGAAGAAGAGGCGGCAGCGCGAGAGGCGGCAGAAAAGGCGGCAGCAGAGAAGGCCGAGGCTGAGAAGGCAGCGGCCGAAGCGGCGGCAGCGGAAGCCGAGACCGCGACAGAGAGTGAGGAGAAGGCCGAGCCGGAGGCATCGGCAGCACCGGCGGAGGAGAA
>JANQQY010000500.1 GCA_028284845.1 Spirochaetales bacterium | reverse complement strand
AGAGAGTATCAGAGCGACCTCTGGAATCTGACGCAGGCCACCTACATCGAGATCATCCGCGGTGAGAAGCCGCTCAGCTACTTCGACGAGTACGTTGAGATCTGGATGGCGAACGGCGGCGCCGAGCTGGTTGAAGCGCAGACCGCGCTCTACAACGAGCGTTTCCGATAGACGACTCAGCCTTCGGGGCGTGGCCTCTTGTGGTCACGCCCCATTGGCCTAAGGGGACAAAATGGTACGCGCAGGCATGATCGGACTCGGTTTTGGAGCCGAGTTTATTCCCATCTATCAGGCACATCCGGACGCCGATGTTGCAGCTATCTGCCGACGTGATCCGGAGAGGCTCGCGGAGATTGGAAATCAGTTCGATATCTCCGCCCGGTACACCCACTTCAGGAACCTCCTCAACGATCCGAGCGTCGACTTTGTCCACATCAACTCTCCCATCCCCGATCACGCACCCATGACGATCGAGGCGCTCAAGGCCGGGAAACACGTCATCTGCACTGTTCCCATGGCGACAACCATTGAGGAGTGTGAACAGATCGTTCGGCTTGTTCGGGAGACAGGTCTGACCTACATGATGGCAGAGACGGTCGTCTACAGCCGCGAGTATCTCTTTGTGAAGAAGCTCGCAGAGAGTGGTGAGTTGGGAACGATCCAGTACATGCAGGCGAGTCATCCCCAGGACATGGACGGTTGGCCCGACTACTGGAAAGACATGATCCCAATGCACTACGCGACCCACGTTGTCAGTCCGATGCTGGCCATGGTTGATGGAATGGCCGAGTACGTCAGTTGCTTTGGATCAGGCACCGTCAATGATGAGATTCGCGAACGATCGGGAAACCAGTTCGCGGTTGAGTCTTGCCACATCAAGGTGAAGGAGTCGGACGTTGTCGCCCACGTCTGGCGCTTCCTCTGGGATACCGCGCGTCAATATCGCGAGAGCATCGATGTCTACGGCTCAAAGAAGTCGTTTGAATGGCAACTCATTGAGGGAGAAGACCCGGTCCTCCACACGGCGAAGAAGCCGGAGAATGAGATCGCCGAACGGGTGGCGGTTCCGGATTTTGCACATCGTCTGCCGGAACCGATTCGGAAGTTCACACAGTCTATTGAAGACGCCGACCATCTCTCGTTTGTCCAGGGTGGTGGTCATGGCGGATCACACCCTCATCTTGTTCATGAGTTCATCAGCGCTATTCGTGAGGGCCGCGATCCGTTTCCCAACGTGGAGCAGAGCGCAAACTGGACAAGTGTTGGCATCTGCGCCCACATGTCCGCCCAACGCGGTGGTGAACGGATAGACGTTCCCGCCTATTAACCCATGAAAGCTCGACCGGTCCCCTGTTCGGCTTGAGCAAAGGCGTATTCCTCGCAGGGAGAAGGAGAGAATGGCATGAGCAGAACGATCGCGCTCATTGGCGCCCTCGACACCAAGGGGGCGGAGTATGAGTTTGTCCGGTCGATCATCGCAGCGAACGGACTTGATACCATCCTCATCGATATCGGAACGCGCGAACCGCCATCGGTCGTACCCGACATCTCCCGAGAGCAGGTACTCGCACACGCCTCGGATTCGGTTCCCTCCAACGGTGTCACCGATCTTGACCGTGGTGCGGCCTTGCGTCTCATGAGCCAGGGAGCTGCGGCCCTTGCGTCCTCGCTCTACGCGGACAGGAAGATCGACGGCGTCTTCGCGATGGGTGGCACTGGCGGTACCTCGGTGGCAACCGCGGCGATGCGGGCTCTCCCATTGGGCGTATCCAAGGTCATGGTCTCCACGGCCGCCGGCGCCGATGTCTCAGGTTATGTGGGTACCTCAGACATCGTTATGGTCCCGAGCATCGTTGATGTGGCCGGTATCAACTCTGTAAGCAGGGGCGTCTTTGCCCGTGCCGCGGGCGCGATCTGCGGAATGGTCACCCAGGACATACCGAAGGGCGAGGATCGTCCTCTCGTGGTCGCGAGCATGTTTGGTAACACCACCGTCGCCGTATCACGGGCGCAAGAGATTCTTGATGCCGCCGGCTACGAGGTGCTTGTGTTCCACTGCACCGGGCAGGGCGGCCGGGTGATGGAGAGTCTTGTCGAGTCGGGTGCCATCAGCGGAGTGCTCGATCTGACCACAACCGAGTTGGCGGACGAACTGGTGGGCGGCGTCTTTAGCGCGGGTCCCTCTCGCCTCACGGCTGCCGCCCGCGCAGGGGTTCCTACACTCGTTGCCCCGGGATGCCTTGATATGGTGAACTTCTGGGCGCCGGA
>JANQQY010000499.1 GCA_028284845.1 Spirochaetales bacterium | reverse complement strand
GAGGAGCGCATCGATCCGTGAGGCTTGTGTGTCGGGGTCACCATGCGCTTGGGTAATCGCGTCGAGTTGGGCGGCGGCGGTGTGCGGAGGCGCACCCCGCAGCACCTGATCGATTGGTACGACGCGATCGGTGAGGACGGCCATCTCTGAGTCGGAAAACGCCGCCAGACCCGCAGGCTTGAATCGGACTCCGCACACCTGCACATGCCCCCGTTGTCGTATCTGTACGGGCAGAGTTCGCTGTGCATCCACGTTTGACCAGTCGATCTGCTGCGTCACCTTCCCCGCCGAACGCCGGTAGCCGACTCCCCGGTTGAAGACGAGATCGGCACGCCCGTCGACATAGACATCCACAAAGAGATCGGTCGACTCCCCAGTTGGGCATGAGACGAACCAATACTGCTCCACGAAGTCGCGGAGAGCCTCGGCCGGGTAGCGAATCACGTACACCGTGACTATCCGGCCGAGTGCGAGCGGGAGTCGACTGCCGGTCCGTCAAAGGTATCGAGATGCGAGACATCGATCTCCGCGCCGCGTGTCGCCCAGTCGGCAGTGTCGAGTTCGCTCGGGAGTCTTCCGGTGGCGAAGGAGAGTGCCAGGGCCTCGGCTACTCCCTCACCCCATCGAAGTGATCCGGTTGTTCTAACGTCCGCAGCAGGCAGTTCCACGGGGTGATGGGAGAGGTGAGCCCCCGCAACGACTCGGAGCTGGTCGAGCGATTGATCGATCGTGCTGACGGCACTTCTCTCTCCGCGAGCAACAGCCGCGGCGTAACCCAGTTTGATCGCCTCGGATACTTTCGCAGACGCAAGACGCTCTACCGACCCGTCGGGGTGGCGAATGGAGAACTCGCCGGGGTGCCGACCGGTGATGGTATGATGTTCAAACTCGTAGGTGATGACCGGGTTCACCTGTCCCGGAACGGCGTGGGAGGCGCAGAAGGTGAGTTCCGTTCCGGCTGAGAGAGTGCTCTGCAAGGCAACCGTATCGAAGGTCTCGATCGGGTTGACTCGGTAGAGTTCCGCAGTGACTGTGTGCGGGTGCTGGCCGAGGACATAGAGCGGGTTGTGGACGTAGTGTGCGAGCGCATTGTTGAGCGGACTGTCGAGGATCCATCTTCCGTCCGAGGCCTGCTGTCGGCCGGCCCAATTGTTTCGCTGGTAGTATTCGGCAGAGCGCGGCCACAGCCCTAGCACACGGACCCGTCGGCACTCACCGAACTCCCCCGTGGCGACACGCGATCTTATCTCGTTCACCGTGGTGGAGAATGACCACTGAAACCCAATCATCAACTCGCCGGCCGCAGCGGAAGCTGCCTCGGCCATACGAATCGCATCTTGGATCGATCCCGCGGCCGGCTTTTCGCAGAGCACCGTCGCGCCATGAGAGAGGGCCGTGATCGAAAAGGGCGCGTGAAACTGAATGGGAGCGGCGATGACAACGAGATCGGCTGATCCTGTTGCAAAGAACAATTCGAGCGACTCATGGGAGTCGCCGCAACGATCACGGATCTCCGGATATCGCGAGATGCGATCAGGAGACGGATCAACGACACCTGCGAGCTCGATCCCGATTTCCTGGCTCGTATCGAGCGCCGCGTCTACGTAGTGGGAGCCGTAGCCTCCCAGACCGACGAGTACCGTTCGAAGTCCGCCCATGAACAGAGGTTCTCACGACCGAAGGAGAGCGACAAGTGCGCGGCCGCGGCACTGTCGGGGCGCCACCGCGTGCTGAAACCGTTCAGATAGATATGAGACAAGCAGAATAGAATGGGGGGACCCGTTGTTTGGCGAACAACCCAATCCAACGGACTGGGAGGTCCCCCAGAAATGCAGGTATTCGGACTCAACGCAGGGTTTGCCCGACTGGCGAAGTATAGCAGTGGCGAGAGCGAAGAGCTAAGCCAGAAGGCGCAGTTTAAGTGGCAGGTGCTCGATCTGTTGCGCCGGACTGAGAACGTTCGATTGGTGTGCGAGCACTACCACATCAGTCGCGCGACGCTCTACCGCTGGAAAGCGCAGTTCAGACCACGTGCTCCCAGTTCGCTGGAGGAGCACTCACGTCGACCGAAGAAGACACGAACCCCACAGTGGGACCGGGATCTCGAGCGACGAGCGATCAAGCTGCGAGAGCTCTCCGGCTGGGGCAGAGATAAGCTGGTGGTGCTTCTGCGCCGTGAGGGATATGAGAGTTCGGCAAGCACGGTAGGCAGAATCCTCGCCCGTGCTCGCCAGCGGGGCGTGCTGGTGGAACCGCAGCGAATGAGCGTGAAGATGCGCAGGCGCCTATGGAGCCGCCCATACGCCACGAGAAAGCCCAAAGACTGGTCAGTCGAGCGGCCTGGGGATCTGGGTGCAGGTGGACACGGTGGACCTCAGGCGTCACACCCAGGATCGGCGCAAGCAGTTCACCGCTCGCGACATGGTCAGTCGATGGGATGTCATCGAGGCTCACAAGTGCGCTACCGCCTCGCTGGCGGCAGCGTTTCTCGACACCCTTGAGGCTGAATGTCCGTTTCCCATCAGGGCAATCCAGGTCGATGGAGGCAGCGAGTTCGCCGGCCAGTTCGAGCAGGAGTGCAAGGCCCGCCAGATTCGACTCTTTGAGTTGCCACCGCGTAGTCCCAAACTCAACGGCAGAGTCGAACGAGCACAACGCACCCACCGCGAGGAGTACTACGAACGTCACAACACTCCCCAAACAATTGAGGACCACAACGAAGATCTCAAACGATGGCAGGAGATCTACAACACTGTGCGACCCCACCAGGCATTGAACTACAAGACTCCGTTGCAGGTGCTTCAGGACTTCGGTATCCTCCCCAACGTCCCTCCCCCCTCTTTGTCTCAGATGTCCTGAACGAGTACACGTGCTTGCCGTAACTCGCAGGCTCGGGCACCATTCGCTATGCTTCAGACTCACGATACGATCCTCTTCCAGGGAGACAGCATCACAGACGCCGGCCGCGTCTACGACGATCCGCAGAGTCTCGGGACCGGCTATCCGCTCCTCAGCGCGGGCCGGACGCTTTCATCCCGACCCGACCTCGGCCTAACCGTCCTTAACCGCGGGATCTCCGGCAATCGCACGGCAGACCTCCTGCAGAGATGGGATAG
>JANQQY010000489.1 GCA_028284845.1 Spirochaetales bacterium | reverse complement strand
CGGAACTCCTCCGCATGCACTATAGCCACGGTCACGACGGCACCATCGTCAACGGCGTGAGCCGCATTGGTGAGATGCGGGGTGGCGCCGCCGCTCTCTGGAAGGATGAGGAGATGGCCGATGTCTTTGCCCGCGAGGCACGCCGATTTGTGCGCGACGGGGACCGACCGTTCTTCCTTTACTATGCCTTTCACCAACCGCACGTCCCACGTCTTCCCTCGCCGCGCTTCGCGGGGACCACGCCGCACGGACCGCGGGGCGACGTCATCGCGGAGCTTGATTGGTGCGTTGGGGAACTCCTTGAGGAGCTCGAGGAGCAAGGCGTCCTCAACGACACCCTGATCGTATTCACCAGTGACAACGGCCCTGTCCTGGACGACGGCTATCAGGACGAGGCCCCGGAACGCAACGGCGAGCATCGCCCCGCGGGCCCTCTGCGTGGCGGGAAGTACAGCCTGTTCGACGGCGGCACCCGGATTCCCTTTGTCGTGCACTGGCCTAATTCCGTTGAGCCTGGCGAGACCGGCGCACTCTTCTGCCAGTCAGACCTCACCGCATCGATCGTCGCTCTGCTTGGATTGGATCTGCCGGACTCCGCCGCGCTGGACAGCCTTGCCCTCGTGGATGCATTTCTCGGGCGCTCTCCAACGGGTCGCGAGGAGATTGCACTCGAAGGCACGCAGGGACGGACGATGATTCGTCTTGGAGAGTGGACCTACATCCCTCCGCACGAAGGTCCCGAGGTGAGCCCCACCACGGCAACGGAGACGGGAAACAGCCCGGAAGAGCAGCTCTACTTTCTTGGGGATGATCTAGGTCAGATACGGAACCGCGCAGGCGAGGATCCACATCGCGCACGAGCGATGCGAACTCGGCTCGAGGAGATCCTCGCATCCCAGCGAACTCGGTAGGGGTGCCCCATCACAGTGGGTCCCCGGAGGCGGTTCGGGCGAGACGAGATGTGGTAGAGTAGCGCAATGCTGTCAGCCGATATCCCTGCTCTGCTCGACACCTTGCAGGACAGCTACTTCGAGGCAGATCCGCGCGGCATCATCACATTCGCGAATCGAGCCTTCTTTGAAAACCTCGGGCTGCCTGGCCGAGAATCGGTCCTTGGCAGAAACTTCAGACGATTCACCGATGGTCGGTCGATCCGGAAACTCTACCAGAAGTTCGGCGAGCTCTACCGCACAGGCGAGCCGGTTGAGCGATTCTCGTACTTCTTCAAGCCGATAAAGGGAGAGGCTCGTCCGGGGGAGCTCTCGATCTCACCCATTCTCCAGGACGGACGTGTCATTGGGTCACGCGGTCTCATCCGTGATATCTCGGCACATGTGCAGGCGGAGCAGGATCTGCGTCGGGCCAAGAATGCCGCGGAGGCCCAGGCGGCGAAGCTGCGCTCGGTGAATCGGGTAGCGGCAACCGTGGGTCAGAGCCTCGATCTTTCGGTCGTCCTCCAGTCGATATGCGTGGAACTGACCTCGATCTTTCCTGTTCGGAATGCAGGTGTCGCGCTCATCACGCCCGATCGACAGAGCATGGAAGTCGTCGCTTTTCACACACCTTTTGTTGAAGAGCGTAGCGCCCTTGGCCTGATCCTGCCGTTTGAGGGTAATCCCTCCTCCCAAGAAGTTATCCGCACGAGGAAGCCACTGGTGCTTCAGGACGCCCAGAACGACCCGAGGAGTGAAACCCTCTCAGATATCTCGCGAGCTCGTGGCACGCGTGCGATCATGATCGTTCCCATCCTGAGCCGCGGTGAGGCGATCGGGACGGTGGGGATGCCCGCCGTTGATCCTTTCTACGAGTTCTCAGACGTTGAGGTCGAACTTGCGGAGACAATCGCCGGCCAGATCGCCGCGGCTGTTGATAACGCTCGACTTCACACACAGACCGAATCGGCGCTGACGGTGGCGGAGCACGATCTTGAGATCGGCAGGCAGATCCAGGCCGGGTTCTTTCCCGAGCGTCTACCCGATGTGCCCGGTTGGGAGTTCGCCGCGGAGTTCACTGCAGCGCGTCAGGTCGCCGGCGACTTCTACGACGCCTTTGCGATTCCGAACACCGATCTCATTGGTTTTGTCGTGGGTGATGTCTGCGACAAGGGGGTTGGTGCCGCCCTCTTTATGGTTCTCTTCCGTAGCCTCATCCGAGCTTTCAGCGTTGACCTCGAGTCTGTGGAACGACCGCGAGAGTCGCTCCTGCGGCTGATTCGATCGACCAACGACTTCATCGCCGAGTACCACGGTCGCTCCAATATGTTCGCTACGCTCTTTGTCGGCCTCTTGGAGCCGAAGAGCGGAGTGCTTCACTACGTAAACGGTGGCCATGAGCCGCCCGCGGTGGTCAACGCCGAAGGGGCGCTCGTGGCGAGGCTCGATCCGACCGGCCCCGCGGTGGGACTATTCACCGGCACGCCCTACCGAGTTCAGTCACATGAGCTTGCCCCGGGCGAGTTCATCGTTGGATTCACTGACGGAACGACCGACGCGCGAAGCGCCGCCGGCGAACCCTTTCGAGAAGAGCGTCTTCTGGAGTGCCTCACCAACCCGTGGACCTCAGTGCACAGCATGATCTTTGAGCTCTCAGTCGAACTGAAGCACCACATTGGTAGTGAGCCGCAGTTTGACGATATCACCCTCTTCGCCGTACGCAGGAAGACAAGCGCCGCGTCGCCCTCCGTCCATGCGATCTGCCGAAAGGCGATGATTGGCGTTGTCCCCGAGTTCCGAGCATTCGTTGAGTCGGTAGCGCAGTACTCCGGATTGTCCGGCGACCAGACCTTCGCTCTTAAGTCGTCGGCGGATGAGCTCTGTACGAACATCGTCCAGTACGGCTACCCGGATCGCGACGACGGGCTGCTCAGCCTCTCCATTGTTGTGGAGCGCGACGTACTGGCCAGGATCGTCATTACCGATGACGGAGTGCATTTTCCACCGGAGGAGGCGGCCGTGCCGGACCTGGACGCTCCTCTTGAAGAGCGCGATGCGGGCGGACTGGGACTGCACATCGCTCGGTCTCAGCTCGACCGCATTACCTATAGCCGCACACAGATTGGAACTAACGAGCTCGTGCTCGAGCTCGATCTAACGTAGAGGAGCATCAATGCAGATCACCAATCAGAAGATGAATGCCGTTGTTGTTGTGAGCCCGTCAGGGAGTATCGACGCAACGACCGCGCCCGAACTGGGAGCACACATCGACGACCTCGTCTCACACGACGATGTCAAACTCGTCGCGGACTTCGCCTCCGTTGACTACACAAGCAGTGCGGGACTTCGCGTTCTTTTGGGCGCCGCGAAACAGACGCGCGCCCAAGGTGGAGACCTTCGTCTCTCGTCGGTCGCCCCCGATGTTATGAAAGTCCTCTCGTTGAGCGGGTTCACGAGCATTTTGAAGATTTTCGACGATACCGATTCCGCCGTCGCGAGTTTCGCCTGAGGAGCGCGTCATGAACTCCCGTCCAACCGTTTCATTGGTGATTGGTTCCGGCGGCGTGAAGTGCGCCGCGGCGATTGGACTCTGGTCGGTCCTCCGCGAGGCCGGCGTACAGGTCGACTCCGTCGTGGGATGTAGCGGCGGGAGTCTCTACGGCGCTGCGATCGCGCAGGGCTGGGATCCGGAGAAGATGCGCTCCCTTTCCGAGTCGCTCTGGACCGGCGACGTGATGCAGGGGTACCGCGAGAATCTCAAGGCGTCGAAGGACGGCTCCCTCAGGTTCACAGAGCGGAGCGGGCTTGTGGACGACTCGGTGCTCAATGCCAATCTCGAGAAGATCTACGGCGACCTCACCTTCGAGAGGCTCGATGTTCCGCTGACGCTTGTCGCGACCGATCTTCACAACGGCGAGAAGGTCTTGCTTCGAGAAGGGCTCGTCCGGGAAGCGATTCGGGCGAGCATTGCGATTCCGGTCATCTTCCCGCCGCTCGAGATAGACGGGGGCCTTCTTACCGATGGCGGCGCATCGGATCCGCTGCCGGTAGACGTCGCGATACAGGATGCAGCGGACGTCATCATTGCGATGGGATTCACCCTGAGCTATCGGACACGGTTCAGGTCGATTACCGCCGTCCAGGAACAGATGACCAGCATCTACACCAACAACATCCTCAATGCCACCTACGCCTTTCACAACCTTGCACACCACGCCGAGATCTTCCCGGTGATTCCGGAGCTCGATGAGCAGGTATCGATGTTTGACGTGGACAAAATCCCACGGGTCATCGAGGCGGGCGAGGCAGCGGCCAGGGCGCAGCTTCCGCACATCCAGAGGGCACTCGCCGGGTAGTATCGATGCTGATGGCAGATCGAGGTGCCTAACCTTCCAGGAGTTCGCCCAACCCCATGGTGGCGAGCAGTCCTGGGGCCGCCATCTGACTGAACCAGTAGGCCATCTCGGCTGCCGGGCGGCGCTCGTCGGTTTGAATCCAGACCGAGACGCTCT
>JANQQY010000485.1 GCA_028284845.1 Spirochaetales bacterium | reverse complement strand
GCGTTGCGACCTCGTCCGACTCGGCGAGGTTAAAGGCGATCTCATCGATGTAGGGAAGCTGATTCCCCTCGACATCGACTTTCCAGAAGTAGGGATTGCGTTCCATGATCAGGCGAGTCGCGCTTCGATCCTGCCGGGGAACCCACGGGCCGAGCGTTGGGCGATCGGGATTGGTCCACTGATCTTCGCGGTCGTCAAAGAGCTGAAACCACTCGTCGAGACCCGCCTCAGAGACCGCGGCAGCGAGCTCGTCGGCATCGGCATAGTCAGCGTGGAACTGACTGAGATAGTGCATTGGGTAGAGCATGCCGTCGCCGCGGTAGGCCAGGATCCGGATGAAGTAGCCGTACGGCGCCGGAAACTCGATCCGAACGGTGTAGTCGTCGACCTTGGTCATGGTCCCGCGCTCGCCGTCGACGGTAAACCACGACGGGAATCGACCGACGTCCGGGTTGGAGACGACGTCTTCGAACCAAAAGAGCAGATCGTCTGCTGTGAATGGCGCGCCGTCCGACCAACGCATCCCTTCGCGCAGTTCAAAGACAAAAACGCGTCCGTTCTCGAGTTCCTGCCAGCCCTCAAGGACGTTTGGAACGATGTCGTTCGCCTCAGTCGACCAGCGAACGACCGACTCGGCGTTGATGCGACCCATGTTGGAGGTGTCGGAGGGACCCAGGAACACTCGCTCCCACGTTCCGCCGTACTGGCCAATCTCTTCGACAGGCTGGACCACAGCCGGGGCGAGCGGCAGTCGCTCCTCGACGGGGGGCAGTCCCATTCCGTCGAGCATGGGGGCCTGCGAGAAGGACCCGATTCGATTGCCGGTTGCGGCCTCGTACTCGGCAGGAGTAGAGAACTGTAGTGCCTCGCCCACATCAAAGGTACGAGTGGAAGCCGTCTGCGCTGCCTGTTCCGTGGTGGGCTCCGGCTCTGATCCCCCGCCCGCGATGGCGGGAACGGTGGCGGCCATCAGCAAAACAAGGATGGAGAAGTATGTTTTCATGGTTCCTCCCTAAAAGGTTTTAGGCAACTACGCACCCCCTGTATGAGATTTTGGTTTGTGTAACCACGATTGACGGCATTCTCACACTCTAACGCAATCCAAACGGAAGAATCCCAGATTCCGTCTGTTAGATTATTGAAACGTTTTACATCGTTGATAGACTAAAGCGGTGGTCACCATGACGGACGTAGCTCGAGAGGCGGGCGTATCAGTCGCAACAGTCTCGCTGGTCATGAACGATAAACCAGACGTCGCCCGGGAAACTCGAGAGCGAGTCCTGGAGTGCGCGCAGCGGATGGGGTATCGCCCCAACCTACTCGCTCGCGCGACACGAACGCGTATCAGCAACCTCATTATGATCCTGGTTCCCACGATTGAGAGCCCGGCCTTCCCTCGGCTGGTGCATCACATTGAGATGCGAGCCGCTCTGGCACGCTACCAGGTGCTTCTCTGCAGCTCTCGCGGACCGGATGGTGATCGGTGCATAACCTCGCTCCAGGATCGCAGCATCGACGGTTGTATCGTCATTGGAGACTCGAGAATCGGTGGAGACGTCGGCATCGAGTCGTCCGCCCGCGCGGTTCAAGCGCTACTCGAGCGCGGTGTTCCGTTCGTCTTTGTAGGCGACGAGCAGAACATGGAGGCGTTTGCGGCGCGCATGCGGGTCGCCTCTGAACTGAAGGATCGCCTCCTCCATACCATTGAGGTCGACCGGATAAAGGCAACGCACGCCGCCACCCGTCATCTCCTTCGGACCGGTCACAGACGCATCGGTTTCGCAGGAGAGGCGCCGGCCGGGTACAACGAGGGGCAGGTGCCTCTTGAACGAAAGCTCGACGGATACCGGCGCGCACTTCTGGAGGCCTCAGTGGAGATCGATCCGCTGCTCATCTCCAAGGAGGGCCACGACTACCATGCCGGTGTCCTTGCCGTCGAGCACTTCCTGACTCTCCCTGAACCTCCAACGGGCGTCATCTGCACCGGGGACACGGTTGCCTTTGGCGTGGTGCGTGGGGCGATCGCACGAGGCCTTCGAGTACCGGAAGAGCTCTCAGTGATCGGGTACGATGACCTTCCCGCAGCCGCCTTCTACAACCCACCCCTCAGTTCGATCTCGGTCCCGGTCTCCGACATCGCAGAGGAGTCGTTTCGACGTCTGCTTCGCCTCATGGATGGCGAGGTGGTCCAGCCCAACGTCGCCACGTTCGACACACAGTTGGTAATCCGTGAATCGACAGCCTGATACGCCAACGCTCGATGTTCGGGATCTCCGTCATCATTTCTTCCTCGATCGCGGGCGCCTTGAGGCAGTAAACGGCGTGAGTTTCACCATCGCGCCCGGAGAGATACTTGGCATCATTGGGGAAAGCGGCTGCGGGAAATCGATCACGGCACGCAGCATCCTGAAGCTCGAGTCGCCTCCCGGTCGGATCGTCTCCGGGGAGGTCCGATTCCAAACGGCCGAACGCGAGATGGTGGACATCTGCACGCTCC
>JANQQY010000483.1 GCA_028284845.1 Spirochaetales bacterium | reverse complement strand
AGCAATGCTTCGGCAGATGACCGACGGAGCCTTTGACATTCCGCATCTTGTCACTCTGCACGTCTTCGAGCCGCTCGAGAGCGGCTGACCGTCCCCCTCGTTGCCGCCCTTATCCCGCCGCAGTAGCCTTTGCGCATGAACCCTTCTCCCCTCCGCCCACAACACTATCCGGAGTCGCGAACAGTTGATCAGGTCGATACCTACCACGGCGTTGTCGTCCCGGATCCGTTTCGCTGGCTCGAGAATGCGGACAATCCAGAGGTTCTCGCTTGGACCGACGCGCAGCATGAACTTGCACGGTCGATCTTGGACTCAATTCCTGCGCGAGCCGCCATTCGCTCGCGTCTGGAGGAAGTCTGGAACTTCCCAAAGATGGGCCAGCCGCGGCTCCGCGGTGGGCGGTTGTTCTTCACGAGGAACACGGGCCTTGAGGCGCAGGCGCGGCTCTTCGTGCGGGAGCCGGACGGCAGCGAGCGGGTCTTGCTCGACCCGAACACACTCAGCGATGACGGGACCGTCGCGTTGATGGAGTGGTCTCCCTCAGATGACGGTAGCATGCTTGCATACGCACTCTCTGAAAGCGGAGAAGACTGGCGCACGGTGCGCGTCCGTTCGGTGGACAGCGGCAAGGATCTAAAGGGTCACCTGGAACACATCAAGTTCTCTTCGCTCGAATGGATGCCGGACGGCAGCGGATTCTTCTACAGCCGATTCCCTTCTGATGCCGAAGATGGCGGCGACGCAAATCGCGATCAAACGCACCAGCTCTGGTTCCACACGCCAGGATCTGCACAGGAAGACGATTGCAAGGTCTTCGAGCACCCGTCCCTTCGTGGAATCATCCTTGGAGGTGCACCGACTCATGACGGGACCTACCTTGTCGTCGGCATCTATGGTGACTCGTTCGTGGTCAACCGCCTCTGGTATTCCAACCTGGGCGACCGCGAGATACCGAATCTCGAATTCAGACCACTCTTCGATGAACACGACGCCTCGTACGAGGTGATCGGAACCGATGAGACATCTCTCCTTGTGCTCACGACGAGAGACGCACCTCGCGGAAAGATCGTCCGTGTTGACCCAAAACTGCCCTCCTCCCTGGAAACCGTCATCCACGAGACGGATGCGGTGATCGCACACGCGACGATCGCCTCCGGGCGCATCGTCGTAACCAGAACTCAAGACGCGTGTGATTCGGTCGAACTCTTTGGGCTGGACGGCGAGCCTGCCGGAGCCATCGACCTTCCAGGAGTCGGTTCGACGCCGGGGGCGGGAGCCGGAGCACGAGCGTTCGACACGCAGATCTTCACTCCCTTCTCAACGTTCCTCGAGCCGACCAAAATCCTTTTGTACGATTTCGCCACTGATCAATCCTCAGTGCTCTTCTCTGCAGACGTTCCGAACTTCGATCCGCAGGAGTACGAGACACGGCTTCTGTTCGCCACGAGTGCGGACGGAACCAGCGTTCCGGTTTTCGTGACCAGACGCAGGGACGCGACTGAGCGATCCCGCACGATCCTCTTTGGATACGGCGGCTTTGGCGTGAGTATGAAGCCGGCTTATCCAAGCTGGCTTCCAACGTGGATCGAGAACGGCGGCGCCTATGCGGTGGCGGTGCTGCGGGGCGGTAGAGAGTACGGGGAGGAGTGGCACCAGGCCGGTATGTTCGGCCGGAAGCAAAACGTCTTTGATGACTTTCACGCAGCAGCCGACCTGCTAGTCCAGGATGGCATCACCAGTCGCGGCCGGCTGGCCATTGAGGGCGGAAGCAACGGCGGGCTGCTCGTGGCAGCAACGGCGCTGCAACATCCCGAGAAGTACGGCGCCGTGCTCTGTCATGTTCCGGTTGCGGACATGCTTCGGTATCAGCACTTCTCGGCGGGTCGCTATTGGACAAGCGAGTACGGTGATGCCGACAAAGACGCCGACCATTTCCGTGCGCTCCTGGCATACTCGCCGGTTCACAACGTGGTCGATGGCGCGGACTACCCACCAATGCTGATTATGAGCGCCGACCACGACGACCGAGTGGTACCAATGCACTCAAAGAAGCTCGCCGCACGAATGCAACAGGCCGACCGCGGAACCAACACGATTCTCCTTCGCATTGAGAACCGAGCCGGTCACGGCGCCGGAAAACCGACCGGGAAACAGATTGATCTCAAAGCCGATGCTCTCGCCTTCTTGAACGAAGTGCTGCGATAGGCTCTGTCCCTACTTCCGCGAGGGCAACGCTCCTTCCAACGGAGAAAATGAATAGGTCGGTGCTGTGCCTGCCACCGAAGAAGAAACTCCGTAGCCAAAATCGTTCGCGAGAATCACAATCGGCTCGGCACCAACGGAGAGGTCGGCAAATGCGACGAGTGCGCCAGTCTCTAAGCCGAGGAGAACATCGTACCTTCCCTCAGGAAGCCTCTGGAAGAAATCGTCCCCTGGTTCAAGTGGGCTGTCTCCAAGCTCGTTGTTACCCCACGATGGATTCGTGATCTCCGTGATGTACACCGCAACGATGTCCAGAGCAGAAAACCGATTCTGCAGAATAATCCCAGTCTCGGGCCCATTCTGTTCACAAGCCGCAAGCGCGAACAGCGAAAGCAGCGTGGCGATGACGATAGTCTACCGACGGTTCATGTATGCTTCCTCTTCTCCCATCGCCACCGTAATAGAGCGTCCGACGTGTCACGATAAGGAAAATCCCTATTGATCTCGGGAAAACTCCTGCGGGGTACGCCGTATTGTTGTACCGTTCCAAACGGAAGGAGGAGACGATGGGAACCAACAGGAGTACCGACGGAATGGATATCGTTGACTATGAGTCGTTTGGTGCGAAGGGAGACGGCATCACGGATGATCTGCCGGCGATTCGTGAAGCCCACGAGTTCGCCAACGCGAACAATCTCCCCGTACAATCAAAGCCTGGAGTGACGTATCACCTAGGCTACACTTCAAATACAGCCGTGATCTCGACTAGCACGGACTGGAGCACGTCTCGGTTCACCGTTGACGACTCCGATCTTAGTCGAATTGAGTCTCACGCCGCCCCGGTGTTCGAGATACAACCAAGGGAGAGAGCGATCCCTCTCGACGTTCCGCCATTAAGGCGCGACCAGAGCACGACGGAGTTACATCCGCCAAAGGACTGCTACGTCAGGATAGAGTTCGCAGATCGGCGTGTCTATCTCCGGAAGGGGCGCAACCAGAATGACGGCGTCCCACAGCACGACTCGTTTATCCTTCGATCGGATGGATCAATCGAAGGGCCCATAGACTGGGACTATCCTTCAGTCAGCTCAGTTGAGGCGATGCCGATCCCGGACGAGAAACTCGTGCTTCACGGCGGCGTGTTCACGACCATTGCGAATCGCATGCGGCAGGATAAGGGATACAATTACTGGGCACGGAACATCCGTGTGCGACGATCGAACACGGAGATCCGCGGTCTCACTCACTACGTCACCGGCGAGACCGAGTTTGGACACCCCTACAACGGATTCTTAAACATTCACCGGTGCGCGGATATCGTCCTGCGCGAATGCTTCTTGAGCGGTCACCGAATCTACGAAACGATTGGAAATGCGGGAGTCCCGGTATCAATGGGATCGTACGATATCGTTGCGGACGACGTGGTGAACTTCAGCATGATCGAATGTCGAATGAACCACATCACTGATCGCAGTCGCTGGGGAGTCATCGGATCGAACTTCTGCAAGAACATCGTTCTTGACGGTTGTCATCTCTCACGGATGGACACGCACATGGGGGTCTCGGGAGGCTATCAGATTCGGAACTCAACGCTTGGGCACATGGGAATCAATGCGATTGGACGTGGAGCCCTGGTGGTTGAGAACTGCACGCTCTACGGACCAACGGTCGTGAGCTTCAGGGCCGACTACGGCAGCACGTGGGACGGAACGCTTGAGATACGATCGTGCAGGTGGACTCCTTCGTGCGGAGAGCGAGTGTGGCCGGCGATGGTCGGAGTGCAGAACGATGGGACGCACGACTTTGGCTATCCATGCTCAATGCCGGAGGAGATCCTCGTCGACGGTCTGGAAGTCGATGACCGGAATCACGTAGAGGATTACGACGGCATGTATCTGCTCACGAATCACGATGAGGAGTCAGGAACCAATCGCCCCTTCCCGTACAAACCTACTCGTCGGATCGTACTGCGCAACCTGAAGACCCGGAGCGGACTAGAAGCAAAACTCTCGCCAAACGCAGCAATAAGAGAGTCTGTCGAAGTGATTGCCGACTGAAGCGGGTGAGAGAGCAATGCAAAGTCCGGATGCAGACGCCAAATTACTTCTGCGGAACGGGCTCCGCGACGAGCGCACCGTCAATCACTTCGGTCCTGAAGGTGTTTCTTCCCGAGCCTTTCGCTTCGTAGAGCAACGCATCCGCACGCTCG
>JANQQY010000480.1 GCA_028284845.1 Spirochaetales bacterium | reverse complement strand
TATGCGACTTGTTCTCTTCCCGCTCTATCCATCAATGACGTCAAAGGAAATCGCGACCATCGAGCGCGTGTTGTCGACGCTCCCGTAACTCCAACCGCGACTTGCCAAGCTTTACAGCCAAAAACACGGTCAGTATAGTACGTGAGGAATGCCCACCTTGAGCCGTGAAGTACGGAGTGTGCTGATCATCGCAAACTTGCTCAAGGAACGGGCGGGTGAGGCGGCGCATCGGATTGATCGCGCGCTCACCGCCGACGGTTTCTCCACGACAGTGTTCACCTTTGAAGGAAAACCCGCCGCGATACCGGAGGGTTCGTTCGATCTGGCCTTTTCACTCGGCGGAGACGGGACGGTGCTCTTCGCAGCGCGCGCCCTTGCCTCACGCCAGGTTCCCATCATTGGGGTCAACATGGGTGACTTCGGATTTCTCACCGAGATCGCCGAGGGTGAATGGCGAGATGCACTGCGCGAGTATCAGTCGGGGCATCTTGAGGTGGCAGAGCGGATTATCCAAAAAGTCGATGTCACACGCGGCGACGTGGCTGTCACGAGTCTCGTTGGGCTGAACGACACGGTGATCTCAGCCGCGGGTATAGCGAAGATCATCCGTCTGACGGTCATGTTGGGCGATACGGTCCTCGGGCACTACCGCGCCGATGGGATCATCGTCGCCACGCCGACCGGCTCGACCGCGCATAGCGCTGCCGCTGGCGGACCTATCCTCGATCCCCGCCTCGGCGCCCTCATCGTCAACCCGATCTGCCCGTTCACGCTCTCACACCGTCCGATCGTGGTGCCGGGCGATGAGACGATCGAGATCATTGTTGAGGAACAGCAGCGCACCGACGTCTTGCTCACCGTGGACGGCCAGCTTGTTCATCCCCTCGAGGCCGGGGACCGCATCCGAATCGAGCGTAGCGACGACTGCGCGCTGATCGTGCGAGCGCGAACGCGCAGCTTCTATGACGTCCTCCGCAACAAGCTGCACTGGTCCGGCGGACCAGGACTCGAACAGGAGTCCGCTGGTGATTGAAGAGCTCTCCATTCAGAACTACGCGCTCATTGACCGGCTCACGGTTGCATTCGACCGAGGAATGAACGTCCTCTCGGGCGAAACCGGCGCCGGAAAATCGATCCTTGTTGGATCGCTCTCACTGCTGCACGGTGCCCGAGGTGACACGAGCGCCGTTCGAACCGGAAGTGACGAGGCCCGTGTGGCGGGGACCTTCCGCGTTGACGGCAACTCGGATGTGGAAGCCTGGCTCGAGGAGCGCGGTATTGAGGTGGACGATGGGACGCTCATCGTACGCCGAACGGTGAAGCGAACCGGGCGCGGTGCCATCTACGTACAATCGACACCGGTTACGCGCAGGGACCTCACCGATCTCGCAGGACGACTCTTTGATATTCACGGACAGCACGAGCATCAGTCGCTCATGTCGGAGGAGAGTCACCGCCGAGTTCTCGACCGTTTTGGAGGCCTGGAGGAGTCCGACCGCGAGCTCTTCCGCGAGTTTAGCGAGCTCTCCGCGCTCAAGAAGCGGTTCGAGACAATGGAGGGCAATGAGCGCCAGCGGTTGCGAGAGATGGATATCCTGCGATTCGCTGTGGACGAGATTGAAGAGGCCAGGCTTGTAGCCGGCGAAGAAGAGGAACTCGAGAACGAGCGGCGGATGCTAAGCCAACACGAGAAGCTCTTCGCCGCCCTTGATGAGCTTCATGACTCGCTCGCCGAGAATCGCGGTGGTGCGCTGGCCTCAGTGCGAAGCGGACGAGTAGCGATGGAGACGGTGACCTCGATTGACGAGGGCCTTTCAGACGCGGCGCGCAGGCTGGACGACCTCTTCTATGAACTTGAGGATGTGAGCGAGGTCGTTCGCGACTACCGGAATGGAATCGAGTTCAGTCCTGACCGACTCGAGATGGTGGAGTCCCGGCTCGTGCACATACGGAAACTCGAGAAGAAGTATGGTGCCTCGATCGAGGAGGTGCTCGACTACTGCGAGGAAGCACGTACGCAGCTGCAGGGGTTCGAGAC
>JANQQY010000478.1 GCA_028284845.1 Spirochaetales bacterium | reverse complement strand
TTTCAGTAGACGCAATGCATCAGGGCCCGCAAGGCGGCGGCCCGGTGATTGCCATTGTTGACGTAGGGGAATAGAGACCGACGGCCCTCCGGGGCCGTTCCGCATAAAGAGGGGCGCCGAACGGCGCCCCTTTTAGATCACTGCACGCAGCAATCAGAACTGAACGAATCCAAAATCGACGTTGTCCGGCTCCGGAAAGATCCTTCGAGCGCGGTTGAGCTTCCGTATCGAGAGCATCTGTTCATCCGAGAGCTCAAAATCGAAGACTGCGAAATTCTCTTCAATCCGCTCAGGCTTCACCGATTTGGGAATGACGACGATACCACGCTGGATCATCCACCGGACCACAATCTGCGGCACCGCCTTGCCGTGAGCAGAGGCGATCTCCTTGAGTGTCTCATTCGCCAGCAAGTCCGAGATGTGTTGACTCATAAATGGTGCGTACGCTTCCAAGGCGATCCCAAGCCCGGAGAGATGCTCATGGAGCCGGGTGTTCTGGAGTTCCACGTGGCACTCAACCTGATTGATGACAGGCTTGATCCGGGCACTCGCCAGCAGAGCGTCTACGTAGTGGATAGAGAAGTTTGAGATGCCTATCGACTTCGCTGTGCCTGCGTCCGCCGCCTCCTCCAGCGCCGTCCAGACGGCGGCATTCCGCTCGTAGCTCCCGGGCCAATGGACCAAGAGGAGGTCGACGTAGTCGGTCCCAAGCCGGCTCAGAGACTCTTTGAGCATCTGGCTCGCGGCTTCCTTGGTATGCGCCGTATTCCAGGTCTTGGTGGTCAAGAATATCTCGTCGCGAGGTACACCGGAATCGGCAATGGCGCGACCGACCTCCTCTTCGTTCGCATAAATCACCGCCGTATCAATATGCCGGTAACCAATTCCGAGTGCGTGTTTCACCGCCTCGTACGATTGCTCGCCCTGCGCGCGAAAGGTCCCAAGACCGAGGATCGGCATCTCGTTTCCGTTGTTGAGTTTGATCGTTTCCATTGCCACTCCTTTGCTTCAATGTAGTGAGGGGCGGACCGGAGGTCACACCCCGGTGACGATGCTTTCGCCGCTATCCGAGCGTCACCCTGAATACGATCCCAAGATCGTCAGGACGCCCGGTGACGCTGACAACGAGTCCAGTCTCGGACATCTTCCAATCCAACCCACCGCCGCCAAGGAGGGCCACGGCCTTCACGTCAGCACCCGCGAGTGATGCAATGGTGACCTCGGAGCCTGTTGCTCGTGCAAGCGAGATCGCAAAGACATCGTTACCCTTTTGTGTGAACCAGAAGTCGCTCTCGGTGAACTCGACCGCGAAGCCGTCGTCCTCTCGTGCGCTCGTTCCTTCGAGCGAGAGATTCGTGGGCCCCTCGTGGGCAACCTTCCACGGCCGGGTCTCGTAAATCGCGTCGGCATTGATCTTGAGCCAGGCGCCCACACGACGAAGGATTGCCGCGCTCTCCTCAGGAACCGAACCGTCCGCGCGCGGACCGATGTTCAAGAGGTAGTTACCACCCTTACTCACGATGTTCACGATCCAGAAGAGTGTCTCGGCCGGATCCTTGAAGTCATGATCGTACGATTTGTAGCCCCATGAGTTGTTGGTCGTGCCCGGAGTCTCAAAGGCTCGATCGGCAAGCTCGTCCGGCACAACGTTGTCGCCCGGCACATCGTAGTCGCCGTACTCGTTTCCAACCCTCGCGCTGACCAGCGTCTGAGACTGCACATCGGTTACAGCCTTGTAGAAGGCGAAGCTCTCGTCCTCCGCCATCACAAAGGGAACGTCGTACCAGATCTCGATCAGATTTGTGTACCGTGTCATGATCTCGTTGACCTGGGGGAGCGCCTTCTTGTGGAGATAGTCGGCCCAGCTTACCGGAGACGGGTCAAAATCATTGTTAGGTCGCCAATCCCGAGTGTAGTTTGCGGTCTCGAAGTGTTCCGCGAATCCGCCGTCCCCGCCCTCGGACCAGTCGAGCGAGTGCGAGTAGTAGAGTCCGAACGCAACCCCGACCTTCTCGCACGCTGCGTGAAGCTCACCGATGATGTCGCGACCAAAGGGTGTCCCGTCCACGACGTTGAAGGCACTCGCCTCCGACTTGAAGAGAGCGAATCCGTCGTGATGCTTCGCCGTGATGACCAGATACTTCATCCCGGAGTCGGCGGCGAGGCGGGCAATTGCCTCCGGATCGAACTTGTCCGGATTGAACGACTTCGCGAGTTCGGCGTAGTCGTCGCGGGGTATCCGGAAGGCGTGCATTGCCCATTCGGCTATGCGCGACCTTCCCATCTCTTCGATCTTCTTGCCCTTGTAGATCCCGGCGAGCTCAGAATAGAGCCCCCAATGGATAAACATGCCGTACTTCTTGTCTCTGAACGCCTCAACTGCCACCTGCTTGGCGGCGTGTAGGTTCTCCCACTCCGATCGTCTCGTGTCACTCATCTGTTCTCCTTCTTCTCTATTGTGCTGGTTCTACGCGGCGCCGCCGCGTATCACTACGACATGGGTCCCCGCTTCGTCGGGAGCTATCTGCGAGAATCTGACTTGGTTCCCTTCCACCCGAACCTTCGCAGGCTCGCCGGGTGTGAGGCTCTCGGCGCTCAGACCGTCCGGCAGGCCAAGGCCGGAAACGACAATCGCATCCGCGCCCCGTGGGAAGAGGAAGACGTTGAGGTCGTCGCCCGACCGGGTGTACCGGATCAGAGGCTCCCCGGCTTTGCTGTCGTCGCCAAATCGCTTCCACGGCCGGCTCCCCTTCACTGCTCCCCGGTAGGTGCTCATCCAGTCGCCAAACCGCTCGAGCAGTCTTCTTTGGATCTCGGGGATCTCCCCGGTAGAAGTTGGACCGACGTTGAGGAGGAGATTGCCGTTCTTGCTGATGATGTCTACGAACGAGGAGACCAGTTCAGGAAGCGTCAGGCAGTTGCTGTCCGGCTCAAACTGGTTGTAGGCAAACGAGTGGCCTATCCCTCGCGTCGCCTCCCACTTGTGCTCCGTGATGTGATCGAGCGAGGCGTACTCCGGCGTGGTGAAGTCGTGATGAGCGGGAAGGCGTGTGGTGGTGGAACCTTGTTCGAACGCCTTGGCGACCTTGCGATCGATCGTACGCCGCATGAACGGTCGCCGCATCATGCTCCGTAGCATTCGTGAGTACTGGACCCATCGATCGTTGACAAGCCCGTCAGGGACTGCGTTGTAGTAGTCGGCAAAAAGCTTGAGGACGTTCGAGCCGATCGGGTAGCCGATGTCACTCCAGAGAACGGACGGCGAGTGATTCGCGATGAGTTCGCGCCAGTGAGCCTCTTGGTAGCTGACGTACTCTCGAGTGATCGGGCTCAATGAGAGCAGGCCGGCCATATCTGTGATTGGCTCTGGTGTAAACGACCAGTCGAGAAGACTCGAGTAGTAGTAGGCCATCCGCATGCCGGCTCCACGAACCGACTCTGTCAGCTCGCTGACAATGTCGCGACTCGCGTGGAAGCGGCCGAGAGTTGGATGCTCGTGCGCACTCGGCCAGAGGAGGAAGCCGTCGTGGTGCTTGGTGACGAGGGTAACGTAACCCGCGTCGGCACGTTTGAAGAGTTCGGCCCAGCTCGACGGATCCCACTTGTTGATATCTTCGTTGAACTGCTCGGCGAAGCGATAGTAGGAGAAATCAGAGCCGTAGGTCTTCTTGTGGTACTCGCCGGCAGGACTCCCTGGAATGCGAATCGAGTTGAGGTACCACTCGGCGTACGGCTGATTTCGAAACACCTCCACCGAGTCACCGCGCCCAATCAACTCGGCAATGTCGGCACCTCCAGTTGGTGCATAGGCCGGTACACTGAAGAGCCCCCAATGGATAAAGATTCCAAACTTCTCGTCATCAAACCACGATGGTCGCGGACGTGATGAGAGCGATTTCTTTGTCGGCCTGAAGTCCATTCGAGCTCCTCACATACATCGCTGCGGAGGCGGGGCTGTAGCAATGGTCCCGCCTTCGTCGTCTTCCTATGCCCCGCCGGCCTGGCCATCGCCCTCATGCGCCTTAGGGTTCCACGCCTCGTCCGGCCCTGGATACCCGCGCTCACGAATCGCCTTCCCCACCTCTTTGAGGGCATCAACTTCAATCTGCTGCAATGATCCGTCGCCGAATGGCGCGACGTTCATGAGAAGGTTGGCATTGTGGGCATTCGCATAGGCGAGCTGGCCTCGAATCTCGTCCGCGGTGTAGTGCTGGGCACCCTCGAGATAGCCCCAGCCCTTCTTCTGCATGGTCGCGCAGATTTCATTGTGCTTGGTCCGATGCTTCTCCCAAACCGAGTCTGCCAGATCAATCGACTCCTGCGGCGCGTCCCAGTTCCGAAGCCGTCGGCCGAGTGACTCGAACGAGAACTCCGGAGAGGCGTAGTCCTCCGTGCCCGTTGCGCCGTTCTTGAAGGCGAGCAAGATATCCGGGCGCTTGCGCCTGATGAGTTCGTAGGTCTGTTCCACCGGAACAAGATCGGGTCGCCAGTAATAGGCGAGAATGATGTCGAGCCAGATGCCCGCGAGGGGAACCTCTATGCTCAGCAGGTCTTCAATACACCGGTGGGCGTAGTCCCAGTAGTGCACCCATTCGCGCTCGTCTGTGAGGACGTAGCGTTGCGGTTGTTCGTCGTAGTCGGGTCTACCGGCGGGGATGATCTCACGGCGTACCGAGTAGGGGTGCCGCCAGTTGTGGACATAGGTGTAGTAGGTGAAAAACCCCAGTCCCTTCGCGGCACACGCTGAACCCAACTCATTGATCAAATCACGCCGGGCACTCTGCACACTGTTGAACCGGTCAACCTGATTGTCCCAGAGCGAGAAGCCCTCATGGTGGCAACTCGTGATGTTGATATAGCTCATCCCGGCCTCAAGCGCGAGATCAGTGATCTGATCCGCGTCAAAACCGGTTGGATCATACGACTCGAAGAGTCTCTCGTACTCGTCAAGGTCGAGGGCTTCATTATGGAGTACCCATTCACCGCGGCCAAGCTGGGAATAGAGGCCAAAGTGCATAAAGAGCCCAAAACGTGCCTCTTCAAACCAGGCCAGATTTGCGGCGTGCGGATCGGTGGCGTAGAGATCAGCATAGTCGCTGAGATAGGTCGGAACTGCCATTGAATCTCCTCTAGGCTCTGGATGCAAAACCGGCCGCCCTAGGGCGGCCGGCAGATCAGTCGTTACTCGGATTAGCGAGCGTCGTAGGTCTCCTGCATGATCTCGAGGTATCGGTCGAGGCCGATCGCATCGAGCTCTGCAAGGTAGTTGTTCCACTCGGCATCGCTATTGATGTTTGCGTCACCGGTGATGAATCGAGCGATCATCTCACGAACATAGTCGTTCATGGTCGTCTGAATCTCAGTCACCTCAGCTGCAACGCTTGAGTCAAATGAAAGCGGAGGAACGATCGCGGCGCCGTCCTGCTGGAACGGTTCATAGTCGTCGCGGGTCTGCTCAAAGAGGACAACCTCAAGAGCGGTCGGATCCGGCTGGTAGCGTCCCAGACGGTAGTCACGGGTTCGCAGGTGCGGTCCCGCCTGATTCCACCACGACTGGCGGTCAATGAGTCCACGTCCAACGATGGGAACCCAGGTGGCTTCCTTACCGTTGATGCCAAACTCACCGGCTTCCGGCATGCGCCACTCAATGCCTTCGCGACCGTAGAGGTTGCGCTGCATCATGTCGAAGTCGTACCAAGCGTCTCCAAGGCGGAATGCCGCGGCAGCGTTCTCTTCAACGTTCGTGATCGCCCACTCCGGGTTTCCAAAGGTGGGATTGTAGCGTGCGTAGCGTACGCCGTTGGGTCCCTCAAGAGGTGGAATCGTTACATAGTCACCCCAGCGGCCGCTCTCGCCCTGGAAGTCTGCAAAGACACCCATGTGACCCGCCGTTCCGGAACCAAGGATGACCGTTTCCGGATTCTCACCCATCTGCCGGTACTGAGCTTGGTCCTGGACAAAGCTGTCCGGAGCAATGAGACCCTCTGAGTAGAGATCATTGATGAACTGCAGTCCCTGTCGCCACTCCGGCTTGTCGAACGACGCAACGATCTGTCCGTTCTCGATGTAGAGGCGGGTGTCGTTCGGAGCGGCAAGGTTGCCGTGGGTGTAGATAAACGAGTTCATCAGGAAGCCGTCGATTCCAGCGAACCAACCCTGGATGGCGCCTGCGAGAGGGATTTCATCCTGAAGGCCGTTGCCGTTGGGATCGCCGTCACGGAACGCGATCAACATCTCTTTGAGCTCATCAGTGGTTTGAGGCTTGTCGAGACCAAGGGTGTCGAGCCATGGTTGATAGACCCAGAGCTTCTGCGCCATTGAGCAGTGGAAGCAGTCATTGATGTCCGGCAGGGTGTAGATGTTTCCGTCAGGCATCACAAAGTTCTGGCGCACGAGCGGGAAGGTCTCGAACGCTCGATTCACATTCACGCCGTACTCGTCGATTAGGTCGTTGAGCGGAAGGAGGACTCCCTGGCCGCCGTAGAGGACCTGCTGCGCAGGGGTGAATCCGTGACTGATAAAGACGCCGGGATAGTCGCCGCTTGCGAGCATGACGTTGACGACCTGCTGAGCTTCAGCGCTGGGGGTCACGTCGATCAGCATCTGTATGTTGGTCTTCTCAAGCACGTACTGGGTGTAGGCGTTGTCCTGGAAGTCGTCTACAAGCGTGGTTCCGGAGAGGAAGACCTCCATCTCAAGCACCTCTTCAACGATGGGGAAGGTGCCTGCAGGTGTAACGGCAACCCCGTCGCCGGAGACGCCCGCATCAGCCTCTCCGCCCGCGAACGCCACGAATGGTGTCAGCAGAAGGAGCAGTACGATAACTGTGGTTTTCGTCTTCATCGAAAACCTCCTTTAAAAGAATCCAGAGGCGTTAACAACGCCTATCCTTTCAGTGAGCCAATCATGATTCCCTTCACGAAGTACTTCTGGATAAAGGGGTAGAGAAGAAGCATGGGAGCGCTCGCAACGATGATGAGTGAGTACTTCAGCAACTCGCGCAACTGCTGACGCAGCAACATGCTCTCGATGTCCATGTCGGTCATCTCTGCGGCCACCTGGTTCTCAACGAGAATCTCCCGGAGAATCAACTGGAGCGGGTACTTCGATTCGTCTCGCAGGTAGATGAGGGCCTGGAAGAACTGGTTCCAATGCTGGACCGCGTAGAAGAGCGTGATGACGGCGATGATCGGTCCGGAAAGCGGCAGGACAACGCTCCAGAGGAAACGGAAGTCTTTGCAACCGTCCATCTGCGCCGCCTCAAGCAACTCGCTCGGAATGGTCTGCTGGAAGTAGGTCCGCGTGATGATCACGTTCCAGGCACCGATCGCGAGCGGAAAGATAAGGGCGGCACGCGTGTCGAGCATTCCCAGACTTCGGACGAGCAGGTAGGTGGGGATGAGGCCACCGTTGAACATAAAGGTGAAGACAAAGAGCGCCATGAAGAAGTTCTTGTCTACAAAGTCTTTGCGGGAGAGCGGATAGGCGGCAAGAACCGTGAGCGTCACGTTCACGATCGTTCCAACGCCCATGTAGAAGAACGAGTTCGCGAAGCCACTCATAATGCGTGGGTGCCGGAAGACGGCTCGGTACCCCTCCACATTGAAATCGACCGGCCAGAACCAAACGCGTCCCTGAATCACCGCCAGCGCGTCGCTGAACGAGGCAGCAAGCACGTAGACCAGCGGAGCAAGGACCACAAAGAAGAAGAGGGAGACAATCGCCGTGTTGACGACGTTAAAGACCTTATCCTGGGTGGTGTACTTAGTAATGGTTGCCATGTGCTACCACAAACTCGATTCAGATACTCGACGCGAAATGGCGTTCACCGTGAGGAGAAGTGCCAAGCCAATGACAGCGCGGAAGAGTCCAATCGCCGCCGCGTACGAGAACTGCGGGATGGGAGCCAGAAGGCCCTGCTTGTAAACAAACGTCTGAATAATCTCCGATGTCCGCAGGTTGAGCGGATTCTGGAGCAGGTACGCCTTCTCGAACCCGATCTCGAGGACCCGTCCGGTACTCAAGATGAGCAGGATAACGGCCGTGGGCAGGATGCCCGGGATGTCGATATGCCGGATTCGCTGCATGATCGTCGCACCGTCAACAATCGCGGCCTCGTGAAGCTCCGGCGCGATGGCGGTAAGGGTCGCTATATAGATGATGGAGCTGTACCCGAGCGTCTGCCAGACCGTTGACCAGACATAGAGATGTCGGAACGCGTCCGGATTCCCAAGGAAGTTCTGCCGTTGTCCACCCAAGAGCTCGATCAGGTTGTTGACCGGGCCGTTCCGCATCGCAAGGAGCTGGATCATCAGACCAACAAGAACAACGAGCGAGATGAAGTGCGGTGCGTAGGTCACCATCTGAACCGTCTTGCGGTACCGACGTGATGGTAGGTAGTTGAGCGACAAGGCGAGCAAAATAGGCAACGGGAAGCTCGCAACCAGCTGATAGAAGCTGAGGATGAGCGTATTGCTCATGACCCGGCCGAACATGTAGCTGTTAACAAAGCGGGTAAAATGCTTAAACCCGGCCCAGGGGCTGCCCCAGATGCCGCCAACGACGTTGAAGTCCCTGAACGCAATCTGCGCACCAAGCATGGGGTAGTAACGGAAGATCATGAGATAGGCGAATGGCAGGATCATCAACACATAGAGCTGCCAGCCCTTCTTTCGACCTCTCCAACGCTCGGCCGCACGATCACGGAACGTTGAGGCCGCCGCCGACTTCGCCAGCGTAGTCTCCAGCTGAAGCTGCTCAGCCATGGGTTTGCTCCACATTCATGGCGGAATTGTCAGTCGGTTTACTCAATCACGAAACGAGAAATGGCGTAGAAATCGATCAGATTGTAAGAAAACCGTATGACGATTTCGAGGATCTAGTGCGAATAGGATGATTACTGAGTTAAATGGTAAGGTTTTTGGCCTGATCCCGAAAATCGGTGGCGCTCACGCCGAACGCCTTCTTGAACGCCCTGGCGAAGGTCGGATAGGAAGCATATCCAACCTTCACTCCAATCTCTTTCACCGGGACATCACCATCAACAAGCAGTTTTCGCGCCTCGCGCAACCGCTTCTCCTGAATGAAGCTCCCAAGCGTTTCACCCACCTGCTCGCGAAAAAACTGGCTCACGTACGCCTCTGAGAGCGAGAACGCTTCCGCAACGCTACCGCGAGAGAGCGTGCTGTCAACGAAGTGCTTCTCAACGTAGGCCACGAGCCGGCTGGAGAGGTCATCATTGTGGCTCTTCTTCTGTGCATCGCAGATCTCTGAAATCTCACGAAGCAGGTCGATCGCGATCTCTGCCTGGCGGTAGGGTACCTCGCCCTCCGCGGCATCCAACGCAGTAAGGATGGCCTCCGCCCTTTGGCTATCCCTAATGAGATGGAGCTCCACGATCTTCATGACGGTGCAGAGCAGGTCTTTCGCAAAGAGACGGGGCGCCAATGCGTCCGGGTGGCGGCTGTCAATGTTTTCGCGGTAAAGCTCCATCAGGAGCTCGACCAGCTCTTCGGTCTGGCCCGATCGCGTTAGTGAGGTGACGCGATTCTCCGTCTCCGCGGGGAAGGCGTATCCAGGCTCTCGCCGCGGAATATCGTCGTAGAAGACGAGGGTGTGTTCGTGCCGGATCTCTTGGTAGTCGAGGGCTATCGTAGCTTCACGGAATGAGTCGGAAACGTCGATCAACCTACGACGAGGCATGCCGACTCCCCAGCTGCAGAGCCCGCCAATCGTGTCCGGCACGAACTCCATCGCCCGCCCCACGATCTGTTCAATCTTTGATCGTGAGAGCTCCGTATCCGCCGACCGACCGACGACGAGAAGCGTGAGCGTATCTGTAGTCATGCTGTGCTGGTGAACGGGAATCTCCCGTGTCGTGCGCGCAATCGCCTCCGCAATGATCACAAGAGATCGGCGAGTGGCGTCACCAACGGTAGCGGGCTCGGAGGCGCCGCTCGTGATATGGCAGCTGACAATGGCAAGCCACGAACCTGCAAGGTCGAGCTCCGTCAGCGCCTGATGCGCCTCGATCTCCGACTGGGAGGCGAAATCACCCCGAAAGAGTCGTTCCAGAAAGCTCGCGACAATAAGTGGCTGCTGCGCGGCAACTTCCTCTTGGAGCCGCTCGTTGTCCTGGGAGAGAAGGCGAACCGGCCGCATCAGCCGAATGCCCACTATGCCAAGAATCGCCATACCAACACCAAGAATGATCGCGAGCACGAGTCCGGTGACCTGCCAGATAGCCCTGAGGCTTCGCGTGATCGAACTGATGGGCACACTTGCCACGAACTGCCACGCACCACCATCGGCCCCGGCGACCGTCAGCAGCGTTGAACCGGATACCACGGACTGACTGAGCCCCTCAAAACCCGGAACCACGATCCCAGGACAACACGCCTCACGGTCGCCGACGATCGTCACGGGAGCGCCGGACGCATCGCGCAGCGCGGCCCAGCCTCCGGCCGAGAGATCGATTCCGCTAAAGAGATCGACGATGCCGGAGGTCCGAAGCAGGATGACGATGTAGGCTTCGACCGGGAGATTCGCGATCGGCGCGATGAGGGTGACAACCTCTTCCGGCGCACCACCAAAGTCCCTGACCGGTGAGCTCGGTAGCACCGAGTAGGGTGCGGCAGAGGAGCGAAGTAGCGCCGACCAATCGTCACTTTCAATGCCTGGATACGAGAGGTGAGCCGGATAGAAGCGCTCAAGACGGTAGGCAGTCGTGCGGCTGACGATAACACCGTTTGACGGATAGACGATGTAGACCTCACGGAGAAGGTCCTCAGCCACCAGAAGCGACCCAAGCTGTCGTACAGCTTCTCGAACCTGATAGATCCGTGCGCCCTCATAGGGATCCTCAAGAAGGGCAAACTCCCGGACGGAACGGTTGGTGGCGAGGGCGCCAATGGAGGCGCGAATGTCTTGAACTTCGCTCGACCAGAGATCTGTCGCCCGGGCGATAACGGCTTCGTGTAGTTTCTTCGCGCCTTCTTCAAGCGCCACGAAGGCAGATCGATAGGCGACCCCACCAATGATGAGGGGAATGATCAGGAGGATTCCTATGTTGATGCCGAGCCGGCGGAAACTGAACGGCCGCGCTCGGTCGGTCATGCGAATCATTGCTGGCCAGCTGGTATTGTAGCCTCGATCGGCTCAGGGTCAATCCGCCTCTGCATGCTATAGTCCCGCCATGCGGACCATTCTCATCACCCTCGACAGCCTGAATCGTCACTTCCTCTCGCTCTACGGAGCCCACGAAGTACCAACGCCGGCGATCGACTCCTTGGCACGAGATGGCGTTGTCTTTGAGAATCATTTCACAGGATCGGCTCCGTGTATGCCTGCTCGGAGGGAGTTCATGACCGGGACGCTTGAGCTCCGGCACAGGAGTTGGGGTCCGCTCGAGCCGTTTGACGATCCCCTGCCCGTCCGCCTATCGCGAGCCGGCTCACGCTCGATGCTGATCACGGATCACTATCACTACTTCGAAGGTGGCGGCGAGAACTACCACACGACCTTCACCGGCTACGAGTTCATCCGCGGACACGAGAACGACAATTGGAAGACCTTTGACACCGACCACCCCCCGCTCGCAGAGACCGCACATTCGAGCGAGGCCTACGAGCGGGCACTCTCGCTCTACAAACGGCCGGAAAATTTTCCCTCGTTCCGCACCTTCGCAACCGCGCGCGACTGGATCCAGGAAAATCGGAAGACAGAGAACATCTTCCTCTACATCGATGAATTTGACCCCCATGAGCCCTTCTTTGTGCCGGATGAGTACCTCAAACGATTCGACGACTCCGGCTACACGGGGGATCGCCTCGACTGGCCCTTCTACGGCCGCTGGGCCGGCACCGACCAGCAGCTTGCCCACATCAGGAACCGGTACAAGGCGAAGGTCGCCTTTCTGGATGATCTGCTTGGCGAGTTCATCTCAGCGCTCAAGGCCGCGGAGTGGTACGAGGACACGACGATCATCCTCACGACCGATCACGGCCACTACCTTGGAGATCACGGCTGGATTGGCAAGCCTGCGTGCGACAACTTCAACACGCTTTTCCACATCCCACTCGTTGTGAAACCGGCTGCTTCGCTCGGAGTAGAGACCGACCGACGATCTACCGCATTGACCACAACTCCCGACATATGCGCTACCGTGACCGCGCTTCACGGGGCGTCCACGGAAACGCCCAGCTACGGCAGATCGATTCTGCCGCTCCTGACCGGGGAGCAAGAGAGCGTCCGAGACTACGTGCTCTACGGCTACTACGGAGCGCAGCTCGCCTACAACGATGGAGAGCACGTCTTCTTCAAGACGCCTCCGGCGGGGAACTCCCCCCTTATCTATCGAAGCACGCGACTCACCGGTCACCCCGGCGGAGACTGGCGCCTAAAAAAGGCGTACGTGGAGGACGAGGCGCGAAGCGTCGGCGCACACCTCTCAGAGTCAGGGATCGACTACCCCGTGCTCCGGTTTAGCGTTCCGGATCAATTGATGCATTCGATCGACGAGAAGGGGCCGGACACCGTCTACGACCAGATCAACGATCAGGGGCAAGAGAATCCGCTCCGATCGGAGAAGCTGATCGCCGAGTACCGTGTGAAGCTTCGGGCGGCAATGGTCAACGAGCGCTTCCCAGAGAGCGAGTTTGAGCGATTGGGGCTCACTCAAGACTCGACCTAAGACGGTGATCTAGTCGAGGAGCAATGGGCGCTTACACGGGCTCCACGAACGGTAGAGAAACCGTGCTGCCTGACTGCATACTCAGAGTAACGGCGTCCGTGTATTCCATGTATTGCACGCCGACCGCGGGCGGAGTGAGTTTCACCTCTTCCTCGCCCCTGATCGCACCAATGAACTCTTCCTCTACGCGCCAACCGCCGCGATCGGACTCGCCGATCTCGATCTCCATAAAGGCAGAATCTCCACGGCGCATTCCGTAGAGAGCTTGGCCAACGATCTTCAAGGAGCCGTCGGTGCCGGAGATGATCCGCTCCGACTCGGGACGTACCGCAACGGCGGAGGTCTGATAGCGAAGTTGAGCGCCGCAGGCCATCTCTGCGATAACGTCCACATGATCCGGAATGGAGGTCACTGTCAGCTGCCCACCTTGATCGCCGACCGGATGAAAGAGCCTTCCCACCGCGGTCACTCTGGTCGCCGGACCAACCCACCGCATAAGAGCCTCGTAGTCGATCCCCATGCCGCGGATGTTGTTCCCGCTGAACTCTCGGCTGTGCCGCCAGCTCATCGTGGGCGGGCCGTCAGCAAACTCGTTCGCGTTGGACTGCCAATCGATCGAGACGATCTGACCAAGGTAGCCCTCATCAATAAGCCTACTCATCGTGGGATCGACCCAAAGCGTATGTGGTGCCGGGACAATCTGTAGAACCAGAGTGGGGTAGACGAGAGAGGCCTGGTACATCTCGCGGGCGATCTTCGAATTGGGCGCCATCCTCGCCTCACAGAGGACGTGCTTGCCGTTCTCCAGCGCAGCAATCGTCATCACGCCATGCACGTAGGGCCAGGTACCAATCACGACAGCGTCTATCTCATCGTCACGAACGATCCGCTCCCAGGAATCCTCCACCCGAGCAATGCCAAACTCCTTGGCTACCCGCTCGCCTGACTCGCGCGTCCGATTTGCAACGCTCACGACTTCAACTCCAGGTAGTGCTTGCAGCTTGGGGATATGGTGGCGCCTGCAGTTGCCTCCAGCACCAATAATGCCAACACGGATTGAATCGCTCATGGCTACATCGTACTCTGTCCCACTTCCTGAGAACAGAGCAGACGATGCGCGTCACCCGATCTTGCCGGAGACCCTGCGGTGACTCTGGAAGGACTGGCTCAGGCGTTGAAGTAGACCTGCTCCATCATGCGCCAGCTCGCCTCGCCTGGAAGTGGAATTTGCATGGGATCCGTCATCGCGAGCCATTCGACGTTGCGGGGATCCTCTGCCAGACGGTGCATGTCACCCTCACGATCGGTGCCGTGATACTCGTAGTAGCCAAAGAGATAGAGCTTACCGTCCGGCAGCCGCTCAATGAAGATCGAGAAGTTCCTCATGTTGGCTCGCTCGAGCAGATCCCTCACACCGGGATGCTCATCGGCGTGAACCGCCTTGTACTCGTCGACCTTCTCCTCGCGGACTCCAATCACCATGCCAAACCGTTGAACCGCCATTGTGCCTCCAGAGCGCGCGGATTGCGTACGGCCGCATCACCGAACCGTGCGCTACGTAGGGTGACACTACCTCGATCAGCCGCGACAATCGACTGCGTGAGATAAGGAGAAAGCATGAAGATCGACGCGCACCAGCATTTTTGGCACTACAACAAAACGGACTACGTCTGGATGGGGCCCGAGCATGAGGTCATCAGAGGTGATTTCTTGCCGGCAGATCTCGAACCGCTCTTGGACACAATCGGGTTCGACGGTTCGATAGCGGTGCAGGCACGGCAGATGCTCCAGGAGACCGAGTGGCTGCTGTCGCTCGCGGAGCGGAGCGAAACCGTCATGGGTGTTGTTGGGTGGATCGATCTCCGATCGGAGGATGCGCCAGCTCAGATCGAGCGTTTCGCGAGCAACCCCAAGCTCGTGGGTGTGCGCCACGTCGTGCACGATGAGCCTGACGACAGCTTTGTTCTTGGCGCGGCGTTCCAGCGAGGTATCGGGCTGCTTCAGCCGGCGGGTCTCACCTACGACCTGCTTCTCTTCCCGCGACACCTCCGTCCCTCAATCTCACTGGTCGATTCGTTTCAACACCAACAGTTTGTTATTGATCACATCGCAAAGCCGGAGATCGCGGCCGGTACCCTTGAACCGTGGGCGGCAGATCTCCGCGAAATCGCACGCCGCGAGAATGTCCACTGCAAGCTCTCCGGAATGGTAACCGAAGCCGATCACGAGAATTGGCGGAGCGTCGATTTCACTCCCTATCTGGATATCGTCCTGGAGGCGTTCGGGGCAGAGCGCGTCATGATTGGATCCGACTGGCCGGTGTGCACCCTGGCCGGAGCGTACGAACCCGTTATGCAGATCGTCATAGACTACGTTTCCCGTCTCTCTCCTCAGGAGGCTCGAGCGATCTTGGGCGAGAATTGCGCGCGGTTCTACAGGCTCCCGGACCCGGACGGCACTCCCCGGATGTGAGCTGCTCTGCCAACTACAAGGAGCTGCGATCGGCCCAGAAGCTCTGGCCCCATTCAGAGTCGAGGTCGCCGGACTCGCGCGCAAGTCGCTCGAGCGTAGCGGCCAATTCGGATCGGATAGCCTGGTGCTCGGCATCCTCGGAAAGGTCGTCCATCTCCCAGGGATCGGATTCGAGGGTAAAGAGCTGTGATCGACGAGTTCCGTTCACCGCGTACTCGATGTACTTGTGACTCTTCGTGCGCACACCTCGCTGCCAATACTGGTAGGCGAGCAGGAGGTGATCGCGGGATTCCGCGTGTTCGGAGAGAAGGTCCCGAGTGGAGGTCATGCTCGCGGGCATCTCCACCCCAATGAGCCCCGATAGCGTGCCGGCGATGTCGTAGAGGTAGCAGAGGTCGTCGCGTCGCTCTCCCGCTTTGATGCCCGGACCGGCAAAGAGAAGAGGCACCCTCGCCGAATGGTCGTAGAGATTTTGCTTGCCCATCAGACCGTGCTGCCCGACTGCAAGCCCGTTGTCGCCACCAAGGACAAAGATCGTGTTCTCCAGTTCACCGCGCGCCTTCACCGCGTCAATGATCCGACCAATGCACTCATCAAGGTGCGCGATCATCGCGTAGTACTCCGCGATGTGCCGGCGGACCTCATCCGGATCGCGTGGGAAGCCCGCAAGAAGCTCGTCCCGAATATGGAGATCGCCGTTGTCAAAGGGATGGCCTCCCATGAAGTTCGGAGGGAGATCGATGTCTGAAGCACGATACTCCGTCAGGTACTTCTCAGGCATGCTTCGAGGGTCGTGCGGCGCAAGGAACGACGCATAGACGAAGTACGGAGCCTCAGGCGATTCGGGCTGATCATCCAGGAAGGCGACGGTCGCGTCCGCAATCAAGTCGCTCGAGTGGCAACCGTGGTTGATATGGTCGGCCTGGATCCAACGGATGTCGCTGTTCTGCCCCGGATGGTCGATGCGGGGGAATCGCGCCTCGTACTTTCCGCTGGGGTCGAAGTGGTAGGCGGGCACATTCCAGTGATCGGTCATCCCGCCAAAGAAGATCTCGTCGCCGTGGGTGAAGCTGCGCGCGAATGCCTCTCGTCCGTTGTGCCACTTGCCGGTTCCAAAGGTGAGGTATCCGTTCGCTCGTAGCACTTCTCCCAAGAGCGTATGCTCAGCCGGAATCGACTTGCCTTGATCGTGAAGCTCGAAGAGTGAACGTCCCGTGTGAATCATCGCTCGGCTCGGCATACAGATCGCAGCCGCCGTGCCGCCGGCGACGTGTGCGTGTGTGAACCATGTGCCACGCTCC
>JANQQY010000468.1 GCA_028284845.1 Spirochaetales bacterium | reverse complement strand
CGGCCAGATCCGATGTTGAGGCGATGCTGACTGCGGTCACCAAGGAGGCGAATCATTCCTACGCGAACGGTGACAGCCACTACTTCGCCTCGATCGGCCCGCTGGTCCGATCTGTCTCCGATCTCTCCGGATGCCAGGATGAGATTGTGGCATCGCTCGAGGGTGCCTTCTACGCTGATTCGGGCGGGGTTGTGCCCTGGGCCAACACCTGGTCGCGAATCGATCAGGAAACGCTGCTGGATCTATCGGTACGCTTCCTGGATGCCATCAAGTCCGAAGAGAACGCCATAGACTACATCTCCCGAGAGGTTCCTTCGATCCTGAAAAAAGAGAGCGCTCATCCCACCGATGCGCGGCTCCTCCTGAAGCGGTGGGCGCACGACGTAGGGGTTGAGGCACCCTCCGGAACGACTATGACAATAGGTGAGTTCATCCGGGAAGCCGAGAGGCTGGTTGCGCAAAGCCGCGAGTCGAGAGACAGCTTTGGTCGCTGGGAAGTGGCCGCCGCCGTCGCCTACCTGCGAAGCAATCTGTCACGGGCAGTCACCCTGACCGAGGTGGCCGACCATGTCCAGCTCAGCCCGAACTACCTGGGAGCGATCTTCCGCCAAAGCCTTGGGCAGAGATTCAAGTGGTACCACACCAAGCTCAGACTTGAACGTGCGGCCGAACTCCTGCTCTCATCAGGGCTACGCGTCTACGAGATCGCGGACCAGGTGGGCATCAGCAACTACCGCTACTTCTCCCAGCTCTTTCGCAAGCACTTCGGGATGACACCGCGGGAGTACCGGACTGCCGGATCTCGAGAGGAGGCCCCATGATCTCGACCCGGATTCGAGGCATTTTCTGGAAGCTCCTCTTCTCCTTTGCGTTTCTGGGCCTATTTCTGTCGAGCGTGGTTCTCCTCGTCACCGTACAGGGCGCCCAGTCAGCACTACGGGACCAGAACTCTGAGGACATGGCGGCATTAGTTGGACGGACAAACCAGTACTTGGACCTCTCCTACCAGAGCATCCAGAGCACGCTCTTCCAACTCTCAAACGCCATCTCCAGCGTCCGTTCGCCCAACTCGGATTCCTACCGAGCATTCCTCTCCGCAGTCTCTCAGGCGAGTATCGACATCGTCAGCGGGGTCTACCTCGTTGCCGGAGATCAGCGGACGGTGGCAGGCAATCAGCTGATACACGACATCGTTGGGCACCCTCACCTTGAGCTCCTCCGGTCGATCTCGTTGGAGAGCCCGTTCGAGACACAGTGGCGTGGCCCCTACTACTCTCCTCTCGTAACGTCGAGAACGGTCGCATTCTTCAGAAATACCGTGCTTTACGATGGGACAACGGCAGCCCTTGTCATTGAGTCAAACCTCGAACAACTCGAGCGGACGCTGTCCAGTTTTCTGTCGGGCCCTGGGCAGACCTTTGTGATCCTCACTCCGACTCTGGAGACGGTGGTCTTTGGCGATGGCGGAGGCATCGTGCCGACCGAAGCCGCACCGGTCCCCGCGGCGGTTACCGACGAGTTCAAGGCAATCCTCTCCGGCATGCGGGTCGGACTCAACCGTACGTCGTGGTCGGAACAGGGCCTCACGGTGACGCGGGGGTTCCCCACGAGTCTTGGTTGGACACTGTTCATCCTCGTTGACGACGATGTCTACCGCAGGCGAATCACCGAACTCTACCGCAGATTTGGTGTGATCGCGATCGTGTTTTTCTTACTGCTATCGATTGGAATGGTCTTCCTAAGCAGACATTTCTCCCTTCCGATTCATCGACTGGCGGTCGCGATGGATGTGTCGAGGGATGTGAGGACGACCCACGTGCCGTCAACAGACCGGGAGGACGAGATCGGTCTGCTCTATCGTAGCTTCGGACGAATGATCGAACGACTGCGTGACCTTGACCGGCAGCGGGAGACCGAGAGCCGCACACGCCAGTCACTTGAGCTTCGACTCCTCCACGCTCAGGTGAGGCCGCACTTCATTGGCAACACGCTCGCCTGCATCGTGAGCCTCGCGAGGCAGGACCGGCGAGATGAAGTGGTAGAGATGTTGCGGTCGCTGATTCTGCTTATGACCACCACCGCGGACCAAGTCGATCAGATCACAACGCTTGAGGAAGAAGTCGCATGCTTCGAGGCGTATACACATATTCAGCAGATGCGATTCGGCAATCGTATCCAGTGTCAGATTGATATCGCGCCGGAGTGCCGTCACTCCCGGGTGCCAAAGCTTCTCATCGAGCCGCTCGCGGAGAATGCGTTTCGCTACGCCTTCTGCGACGAAGAGCGTTCCGGCCGGATCGTCCTGCAAGCCAGATGTATCGAGAATGTTCTGGTTTTGAGTCTCTCCGACGATGGAGCCGGGATCGCCGCGCACCGGCTCGCTGAGATCAAGGCTACGCTTCAGTCGCCGGAAGTGTTCGCGTCGTCGTCAACAGGAACGACTTCGACCGGAATCGGCCTCAAGAACACGCATGAGCGGCTGCGCCTAATCTTTGGAGCATCAAGCGGGATAGAGATCGACTCCGAGCTTGGACGCGGCACAATCGTTACAC
>JANQQY010000422.1 GCA_028284845.1 Spirochaetales bacterium | reverse complement strand
AGCCTCCAATCTCGTGGATGTGCCAGTAATCCGGCGGGGCAACGATGCCCCCGTGCGTCTGTGCTGCCCGAACGGCAATGGCGTGCGCCTTGAGCGCATCGAGCCCAACCGCATTCTGCGGGCCGTGCGGCTCGCAGAGTCCATAGGTCAGATAGACAACAGGTTTCGATTGGAACGCCTGCTCCAGTTCATCCGGGAACATGCGCTCCCAGCGGACCTCTTTACGCATACTGCCTCCATATTTCTAGAACAGATCTGAACCGATCGTTACGATCGCCTCCGCAATCTGACCGAATTGCCGGCCACCCGAACTCAGTGATAGTGCGATCGGCTGCCGCCGACACTCTACGCCGGCAGGTGGCACTAGACGAAGCGCTGCACTGCCTTCTTCTCGTCCGCGGAGTGTGATGGAAGCCGTAGCGCCTTCCCAGCCGTCGGGCGCGACAAGCTCCAACTCGAGTGTCGCCTCTTGCGGGAAGGGATTGCGGACATGCGCGGTCATTTCGATTGCCTGCGCCTCCGGCAGGGCGGTGCGGTAGGGTTCGAGCCAGCCGGCTCGAGAGTCGACCTCGAAATGCACATCGCCCGCGTCAAGCGGCATCAGGCTACGGTGAATCACCTCGTAACTCTCGGTGTAGCGATCGATCCATTCGATCCACTCCGCCGGTGGCCGGTAGGCGTGACCGTGCCCGGGGAGGACGAGCTCCGGTGCGAGTACTCGAACCGCTTCCGCCGATTCCCGCATGCTCGAAAGCATCGCCCCGTTTTGGTAGACGTGGTTGTGAGAGGCGGCACCCTTTCCGGGGTGCTCAAAGTCCTGGAAGAAGTATTGGTCGCCGGTCGCAACGACCTTGAGCCCGTCGGCCTCGAACGCGATGAGCGTTGAGTAGCGGGTATGCCCGCTCATGGGACGGAACGAGAACTCGTACTCCTCCCACCTGAACGTGTCGTTGTTCGGCAGGGCGGTCACCTGAATCGGCTCCGGCCAGGTGCAAGGGAAGGCGTACGCCTCGGGATCTGCCAGGATGTGAGCGAAGGTCTCTGAGGCGAAACACTTCGTTTGGAATCTCCGCTGAAGCTCCGGAATGCCGCAGACATGGTCATCGTGAAAATGCGTCACGAGAACTGCGTCTATCTGATCAATCCCGAAGCGTTCCTTGAGGGGACGCAGCCCGTGTTCGAGCGGGCGACGGTTGCGCGGGAAGGGGTAGGAACCACCGCCTCCGCTTCCGAATCGATATCCGTAGTCAATGACGAGGCACTTGCCGGATTCGCTGATCAGAAAGTAGCTCGATGCAACGCCAAGACTGGACCGAAATAGATGGGGAGTGATCTCAATGAGGCCATCATCATTGAGTTCCGCGATTGACTCCCTAGTCGTACCGCGCGCGGTCAAAGCGGCGATCAGGTTGGTCCGGAGCTCCTCGAGTGCTTCGAGAGGTTCCGTGATGAGATCGGCGCCGGTGCTGCTGGCGATCCACTCCGGTTCGACCTCCGCCATACGGTCAATCGAGTAGAGAAGATTCTCCGCGCCCGGCAGTCCGTTGTAGTCGTACTGAAGCGGAGCGATGCGGAGTAGTTTGCCACGCGAGTGGATCGCCTCTCCCGCGAAGAGGCCTCGCCCCGCGGGTCCGGTAACGAGAAACGAGACGGCACGGGGGCTCGCGCCGGGAGTTGGGAGGACCTGGAGTGACGCCTCTCCCATCCTGATCGTCTCCCAGTCGTGCAACCACCTACCGACCGGAACGGACTCGGTGGGACAGAACCGATCCCAGGCATTGTCGTAGATGATGTAGGTCTCTCGGCGTGCGAAGTGGCTCGGCGCGTCTTCAAGGAGCTCACGCTCCCAGCGAGGGGCCCAGACAGCGATGCCCTGGCGCGCGGCCCGGATCGCGCCTTCACTGTGGTCGCGGAAAGCGTGTGTCAGTGCGACAGCGACGGGAGGGTGGGGCAGCGAGTCGATCTGGTTAAGCCAGGCACCGGTTCCGGAGTTGATGATGAGGGTCTGTTCTCCTGTATCCAACGCGTAGACGATGCAACTGTCGCGAAACTGCCACAATCCATCACTGATTCGCTTCCACTCTTCGACCATATCTCGGTGTACAAGCGATCTGCCGAATATGCAAGCGCCTATACAGACATGTATAGGGAACTCGGACTCGGCACGCCCCAACGAGAGGCGAATAGGGCACTTTCTGCGCCAATCGCGCTTGACACCGGCGAAATCGGAGCCTACAATGACTAAGGTTATATATACATGTATATGTATAACCCATTGAATTGCGGTTTGACGGGGCAGTTGTATAGGCCTCGCCCAACAAAAGGAGTAAGTATGAGAACGATCTCTCTTGCAGTGCTACTTTTGCTCGTAGCCGGTCTGGCTTTCGCCGGAGGGGATGCGGAGCAGGCAGGTTCACGTGATCCGCTGTGGACAGAAACAACACAGGAGATCACACCGTACATGAAGTACGATCCTCCGATCGACCTGAACGTCTATAAGTCTTCAGACACGTGGTTCGGGTACAGTGAGGAGCAGACTGCGTCCAACAACGATCACTACTCACTCATTCGGGATGTGATGGGGATCAACGTCATCAACGAAGCCGAGATCTCCGTTGCCGCCTACGAGCAGCGCATCAAACTTGCGATCTCAACGAACGACATCCCCGACCTCGTTGCGACAAGCGCCGCGGATTTTGACACGATGATCGAGAATGACATGCTCGTCGATCTCGCTCCTTACAT
>JANQQY010000421.1 GCA_028284845.1 Spirochaetales bacterium | reverse complement strand
ACCAGCGTCGACTTTCCCGCTCCGTTCTCGCCCACCAGCCCGTGGACTGTTCCCGGATAGAGGTCGAGCGATGCATCACGAAGAGCATGAGACCGCGTGCTTTCGTAGTACTTGGAGAGTTCCCGTGCGATGAGGAGAGGCTCGGCCACCTTAGTCGAGGCTCATCTCAAGGAAGAGCTCGCCCGACTCAAGCCGCTCGACCATCTCGCGCATACGATCGCGGACCTCTTGTTCAACGTGTCGCTCGTAGAGAGGAGTATCCTCAACAAAACCGACGTAGCCGTCGGCGACACCAAGGATGGAGGCTTCGCCGAATGTAAGGGAGCCGTTGATCGCACTCACGGTTCGTTCGTAGACCGCGCGATCGAGTTCGACATAGGTGCTGCCCACTACGACTCCCGGCGCCTCATCGAGACCCGGCGTGTCGTACCATATGACCGCCCCATCACGGTCACGCGCCGCGGCGATCACCCCTTGGTTTCCTCCGCCGGCGATGGTGAGAATGGCGTGCGTCCCGGTTGCATACATCGAGTCTGCGAGTTCTGAGGCGCGCCCGGCATCAAACCAGTTTCCAAGCACCCGAAAATCAACGGTCGCCTCAGGGTCGACGGCACGGAGGCCGAACTCGAACCCGGGAAGGATCGTGCTATTCATGATCGGATACTCTTGGCCGGCAAGAAGGCCGGCGCGGGTCTCGCCGTCTTCCGGGTCGTCCAACAGCCCGGCGAAGTACCCGGCAAGGAAGGCCTGCTCACGCTGATTGAACATGACGGTGTGAACGCGATCGTTCCCCGACAGGTAGGCGTCCATCAGCAGGAAATGCTGTTCCGGGAAGGCCGCGAGAACGTTGACAACGATGTCCGGGATCTCCGGATTGCTGCTCACGATCAGATCGTATTCGCCGCTTGCCGCCATTGAGGTAACAGCCTGCTCCCACTGGGCCTGATTGAAGCCGCCCTCAACAACGCGGAAGGTCGCATCGGACTCCTCAACCGCCCGCTCAACTCCGGCGACGAGCAACTCATAGGTCGGACTGCCCTCGACCACACCGGGAACAAAGACACCAACGGAAAAGAGATCTGCGGTTGGTTCGGGTGCCGAGCCGCCGGCAAAGGCGTTGACGCCGGCGAGCACCACAACCGCCACGAGCGTAAGCTTCTTCATCGAAGCCTCCTCTGGCGGATGGGAAGGGTATGGGTTGCCCCATAGCCGTTTCTTCTCCCATCCAGACTTGCACTGTCGGCCCCGGAATTTCACCGGGTCAATCGAGCGCTGCTCGATTCGCGGGCTCTACCGCCGGTCGGGACAACGTCCCTCCCCCGAAGAATCGGATTTGCTAAAATCTTATCGATACCCCGATCGCGAGTCAATTGCCTCGTTTTGCACCGCATGATAGAAGCAGGCGATGCTCCTCGCTCTCGATGTTGGAACCTCATCGATCAAGTTTGGTCTCTTTGATCGCACGAACGCTCAAGCGCATTGGCTGCACCGGGAACCCCTTTCCGGCGAAGGGTGGGTGACCGAACAATGGGTCCGCTCTATTCACCGCAGTGTCGACCAGATGCCGTTCGTCGATCGAATCGAGGCCCTGGTTATGAGCGGCAATGGGCCGACCATCGTTCCCGTCGCGTCTGACGGCACCGCGGTCACTGATGCGCTCCTGTGGCTCGACGATCGCGAGCAGGTTCGAGCCGGAAGTAGCTCGTTCTTCCTCCCGAAAATCCGATGGCTCTTTGATCACGATCGTGAGTCGTACGAGGCCGCCTCCCTCTTTCTGACCTGTCCGGAGTATCTCACTGTCCTTGCCGGCGCAGAGCCGCATTCGACCTCTCCCTCAAATGCCTTTGACGCCGTGGTCTGGGACCGGCCGGGGACGGCCGTCTACGAACTCGACGACGAGAAACTGCCTCCGCTTGTTCGGCCCGGGGATCAGGTGGGAATCACGAGTGGTCGCGCCCGCGAGGTGTTTGGTCTGCCGGTTGGAATCCCCATTTTCGCAGGTGGCCCCGACTTTCTCGCGAGCCTGCTTGGGACCGGGGTCGTAGACCCAGGCCTCACCTGTGATCGCGCCGGTACCTCGGAGGGGATCAACTACTGCTCAGCGGAGCGGCGTGACGGCTCCGGAGTCAGGACGCTCCCGCACGCAGTGCCCGGGCTCTGGAACATCGCCGGAGTCCTCTCGTCCACGGGCAGGATGTTTGAGTGGTTCCGACGAATCTCGCGACAGACTGCAGTGGGGTACGACCGGATGCTCAGAGAGATCGAGCAGACGGGATTTCACGAGGAGCCCTATTTCTTCCCCTCGACTCACCAGGGCGCAGCATGGGAGTTCTCCGGCGGGATGTTCGCCCATCTCAAGAGCTCTCATGAGATCGCCGACATGGGCAGGGGAGTGATCCACTCGATTGGGTATGCGGTACGACAGTCGATCGAGTCACTTCGACGGGCGGGATGCGAGGTGAGCGAGATGCGGGCGTGCGGAGGCCAGGCGAAAAACGCGGTCTGGCTCCAGATGAAAGCCGATATCACCGGGGTACCGATTGAGACCCCGGAGGTGGTTGATGCCGAACTGATCGGTAACCTCTGCTGCGCGGCTGCCGGACTCGGCGACGCCGACACACCTTGGGCCGCGGCACGAGAGTTCGTGCGCATGACTCGACGCTACGAACCGCGGCCTGAATTGTACGAACGCCACACTGGCGCCTATGTCAGGTACCTCGAGATGCATGAACGTGTCAGCAGCGCATTGCGATCGAGTAAGCCGGGCTAAGGGGACCATTTTACTTTGAATACCGTAGACCTTCGTCTGTATATTCAGACAGAGGACATATGGTTATGTGGTTTCCGTGGTGGCCAATGAGTCTATTTCCGCTTCTCTTTATCTTCTTTATTGCTCGTGCCGCCTCGCGCTTCTTTCGGACAACACGACGTCGAGAACTCGACGTAGATCGATATGTGGAAGAACCCCTTCGCTCGATCGGCACTCCCCGGACGCAGAACTCGTACGAGGCGAGGATCTTTAAGCTCGCCTACCGGCTGAAGGGACGCATCACCGTGAGTGACGTCGTGGTTGAGACCGGCCTCGATGTCGCCGAAGCAGAATCGGTAATGCAGTCGATGATTGACAACACGCACGTCCGGCTCGAGGTCGACGACAACGGCATTCTGACCTACGAGTTCCCGGAAATCATCCGACGCTTCGAGTCGGAGTAGCCGCTACCCAGTCGAACCCACGAATCCGAGGTAGGCCTCTCGTGTTCGTTGCCGACGCGTGGAAAGGTCTTCAAGAAACTCGCTCACCGACGCCCCCGCACCGTTCATCTGCCGAGCAAGCCGTTCACGTGCTTCATCGCCGGAAGGGATCGAGTGCACCTGCCGGTCGTCCTGCATCTGAAGGAAGTGTTCGATCCGTCGGAACCACTCGTAGTCCTTCTGAAGCGCGTCGCCTTGCTCAGGCGAGAGATGTCCGGCGGCGACGAGACGGACGATCGCCTCCATCGTGTTGCCTGTGAGGACGCTCGGGAGCCGTGCGGCGCTCGTCATCTGAACTCCCTGCACCAGGAATTCGATGTCCCTGATTCCACCTTCGCCATCCTTGATGTCGAGGCTCTTCCCAAGACGTGACACCGCCGTGGCGCGAAGCCGGGCGATCGTCTGTTTGACCGAACCGGAATCGAATCGTTCTATCAGAATCGGTCGCAAGGTCAAAATAAACTCACGCCCAAGTTCTCTGTTTCCCGCGATCGGGCTGACCTTGATCAAGGCTTGATGCTCCCAATCCGACGCCTTCTTGCGGTAGTAACTGGTCGCCGCAGACCAACTTGGGACGAGTGGCCCGGCACTGCCGTACGGTCGTAGTCTGAAGTCGAGTCGATACGCATACCCGTCCGTCGTGTGTGATGCGACATCTGTGCGCAACTGCTGAAGCGCGCGCGAGTAGAGGGCGATCAACTCCTCTCGGTCCGCGGGGTCGGTGTCGCGGTCATCCCAGATCCCCAAGAGATCAACATCTGAACTGTAGTTCAACTCTCGCCCACCCTGTTTCCCAAAGGCAAGAAGCGTGAAGCGTTCGACCTCTTCCGCCGATGCACCGAGCTCTCGCCAGACGGCCTCGAGGTCCACATCGATGATCGCCTCTGCAAGTGCCGACAGTTCGGCCGTTATCGTTCGTAGCGGTTCGTGCAAGCAGATGTCTCGCGCTCCGATTCGAAGGACCTCTCGGCGCCGCTGCGACCGGATCAACTGTTGACGCTTCTCCGACATCGCGGAACTGAGGCCAAGGTCACGCAAATCGTTCACGATATCAGCGGTGGATCGGATCCTGCGGACCACCCTCTGGTCGAGGGCCCACCCGAGCGTCTCCGGATACTTGATCAGCGTGTCCGAGAGAAAGCTGCTACTTGCGAACACTTGAAGCATCAGCTCGAGCATGCGGGGCTGCCGCAAGAGGTGTCTGAAGTGCGTC
>JANQQY010000415.1 GCA_028284845.1 Spirochaetales bacterium | reverse complement strand
AGCCTTTGGGATCGTACTCGGGAATCTCGCAGAATGGGCTCCCGCTGACCGACCGATCACCTCATTCGACCTGATCGCCGCTGAGAACATTCATGATCCACGGGCGCTCGCGGAAGAGCTTGTGGGTCAGCATGCGCCCTCGGTCCATGCATGTGCCGTTGGCAAGATGGTACCGCGCCGGTCGCAGGAGGACCGCGAGCGTGGAGCGCTGCCGCTCGTTATTCGTTGCGAAGCGTTCAATACGCTCTACGTCGATGGTGCGCACTGGAGGGGCCCCATGCCCACAGGTGTTGCCGGTCTTGAACTCGTGGACCCGATTGAGGCGTGGATGGACAGGAAGCTCTTTGTCCACAACCTGGGCCACGGCGCCTGTGCGTGGATTGCCCGTGCCCACGACTCCTCGCTCACCACAATCGCTGAGGCGATCTCACTCCCATCGATCCGTGATCGAGTTCAGGAGGTGATGGAGCATGCCGCCACGATTGTGCTTCGCAAATGGGACGGAGTCTTTGATCAGGAGTCGCTTCAAGAGCACGTAGAAGATCTGCTGGCTCGTTTCGCGAGTCCTCTCCTGAACGACAGCGTGGAGCGAGTCGGACAGGACATTGCGCGCAAAGCCGGCCGAGACGAGCGTCTCGTTGGTTGCATGAGACTCGCCGCGAGCGTAGCGCCTGACTCGCTTGATGTCCTTGCTCGGCTCTGGAACGATGCACTCGCATTTGGTGTTGAAGGTGTTTCGCAGAACGATTCTGACGTTTCTATCGCCAACAACAGAAGCCGCGATCGTTCCTTCGTTGAGGAGATGACCGCCCTTGATCCCTCCGAGTCGCACGAGCGCCTTGTCCTCGATCGATTGAGCAACCGCTGAGCACAAGAGTCCTCTCTCCGCCCGTTTGCCTCTGACCGCCTCTTCGCATACGCTTTTATGATGAGCAAACGTCCTCTCTGCGATCGATGTGAAGTGCTACCTCGACGACTCGAGGGCGACTTGAGCCTCTACCTGAGCACTCCGGTTGTGGCGACGAGAGAGAAGCTCGTTCGTGCGCTGCGACAGGAGGGCCTCTCGGTTGAAGAGGAGGCCGAGGTCATGCAGGTCTCGGTCGACTCCGAGCGACTCGATGAGATGGCAGGACGTATTGCAGAACAACTCTCGCGAGTAGAGCTGGGTGATACACGCGCTCTTCTGATGCCGTCGGAAACCACTGCCTCAATCGCCGACCTCATCCACATGGAAACCCTTGACTCAGTCCTCGCGCGTATTGACGCCCGAGTCGTCCACGATGTGCTCGAGAACAATCGTCTGGTTACCTACGTTCACCCCATCGTCTGTGCGGATGACACCACAGAGGTTTACGCCTACGAATGCCTGAGTCGTGGCACTGCCGACGATGGATCGATTATCAATCCGGGCTTTCTCTTTGATACCGCCCGCAAGGCCGACCTCCTCTTCTATCTTGATCGAGAGGCGCGGGTCACGTCGATTCGGTCAGGGGCACGACTCGCCAAGAAATCGAAGCTCTTTATCAACTTCAACCCCTCTACCATCTACACGCCGGAGTACTGCCTGAACACCACGATGCGAGAGCTCGACAATGCCGGGCTGTCCGCGGACGATGTGGTATTCGAGGTCGTGGAGAGCGATCGCATCGCAGACGTTGATCATCTGCTTGGCATTCTCGACTTCTACCGCGAGCGCGGATTCAAGGTTGCGCTCGACGACCTTGGCGCCGGTTTCAACTCCTTAACGACCCTGAGCCAGTTGCGGCCCGACTACATGAAGCTCGATATCGACCTTGTCCGGGACGTCGACCGAGACCCGTTCAAGGAAGCGATCGTACGGAGTCTCCTGACGCTCGCGAAGGACCTGGGGATCCACGCCATTGCTGAGGGGATTGAACGCGAAGGCGAGTACCTCTGGGTGAAGAATGCGGGAGCCGCCTATCTGCAGGGCTACTACTTCTCAAAGCCGGTGCCGGCTGAATCGGTGGCGGCGGGCGATTAGTCGCCGATCGGTAGCTCTCCGACTACCTTCTGCCTATGATCACATGGAACGCTGTGCTGGCATATGCAGAAAATGGGAATCCAACCCCAGACCGGCGCGTAGAGAAGTCAGAGGCAGAATGGAAGAAGCAGCTCACGCACGAGCAGTACCAGGTGACGCGCCGCAAGGGTACCGAGCGGCCGTTCAGTTCGGAGATGTGCAGCCTCTTCACGCCTGGTCGATATCAGTGCGTCTGCTGTGGTGCCCTCCTCTTTGACGCAAACGAGAAGTTTGAGAGCGGAACCGGCTGGCCCTCGTTCACGCAACCCATCAAAGAGAATGCCATCGCCTACATCACCGATCGATCACACGGGATGGTACGAGTCGAGACGATCTGTAGCACATGCGATGCACACTTGGGACATGTCTTTCCGGATGGCCCGCCTCCAACCGGCCTTCGTTACTGTATGAACGCGGTCTCGCTCGAGAAGGCGACCGAGTAGGGGAGCAACTATGTGGCGTGCGTCGGCTCTGCATCGTGTCGAGATGCGGAAGAGGCACCGTCCTCAAAGAGTGCATTGATCTCCTCGATCGGCTGAGGCCGTCCAACCACGTACCCCTGCGCACAGTCGGCACCAATCGATCGGAGGTAGTCGAGCTGTTCTTCTGTTTCAACTCCCTCAACGATTGCCGTAAGGCCAAGGCCCTGAACGAGCTGGACAAACCCCGAAACGATCGAGCGCGCGCGATCTGACGTCGCGACATCCATCACGTACCGCCGGTCAAGCTTGACGCCGTCAATCCCGAACTCGCGGAGATAGCGTATTGACGAGTAGCCCTCGCCAAAGTCGTCCAGGTAAACCGATATTCCCATCTCGCGAATCTGTCTGATCGTCTCCCGGGCGAGCCTGAAGTCTCGGATCGACTCTGCTTCTGTGACCTCCATCCGAACGTTCTCCGGATCGCAGTCGCTCGCTTCAATCACGATGCGAACGCGATCCACAAAGGCGCGGTTTGCAAGGTCTACGGGTGCCGCGTTGAACGACATCATGAAGTCGGCTGGCAGGTTCTCTGACGAGCGGAGTGCCTCAAGCGATGCTTCAAGGATCCACGTGTCAAGGCGCGTCATCGCCGAGGTCTGCTCGATATAGGGCAGAAACTCGGACGGCGGCACAATCTCGCCGTTTCGAGACCATCGCGCCAGCGCCTCTGCGCCGATTACTTGGTTGGATTGCAGGTTCAGAATCGGCTGGAAGACGGGGCGAATCTCACGCTCCTCGATAGCGCGCCCAATCCGTGACTGGATCGCGAGTTTGGCGTGGGCGGTTGAGTTCATCTTTGGGTCGTGAATCGCGAACCCATCGTTTCCACCGCGCCTCGCGTTGTGAAGAGCGGCGGTGGCATTGTCCAGAAGAGCTGCCGGCTCGCTACCCGATACCGGATGCGTCGCGATTCCTACTGAGACCGATGGCCGGAGAACGGTACCCGCGATGGCGTACGGCTCTCGTACCGCAAGAGTGATGCGCCGCGCTATTCCCGGCGTCTGCTCGGAGTCCTCTACGTTTGACAGCAGGACGCCAAAGAGCTCGCCGCCAAGCACCGCCGCGATATCATCTCCACGGAGCTGCTGCTCAATCCTGGATGCAGCCCATTTCAGCAGCCTATCGGCTGCATCGTGTCCGAATCCATCGACGATGTCCTCAAATCCGTCAATCGAGAGAACGAGGATTGCAACGTGACCTTGTGTGCGAGTTGCCCGAAGAAGGGCCTGATCTGTCGCAACCATCAGGTACTCGCGGTTTGGTAGCCCGGTCAGGGTGTCATGCGTTGTCGCCCGCCGCAGGCGCGCACGCATATCGTGCACCTCTGTGAGGTCGTGGAAGACCGCGACGTAGGAGTCGATCTCGTTTGCAGAGTCGTACACCGCTGTTATGTTGAGGAGTTCCGGATACTCGGTACCGCTCTTGCGCTTGTTCCAGATCTCGCCGGTCCAACGTCCCTTTGCCGTGATGCTCGACCACATCTCCGAGTAGAAATCCGAAGTATGTCGAGTCGACTTGAGGACCCGCGGATTCTTTCCGATCACTTCGTCACTCGTGTACCCCGTGACCCGTTCAAAGGCGGGGTTGACCCGCTTGATCGTGCCCTCGGAGTCGGTGACGCAGATACCCTCGCCGCTCCGCATAAACGCCGTCTCAGAGATTGATAGCTGATCTTCTGCGGTACGCCGGAGGCTGTGCTCGGAGTCGATACGGGCGACGAGCCGGAGCTGAGTGAGGATGAGGGCCGCGAGGCTTGGCGAGGTTACGAGTCTCCCGCCACCGACCCCGCGGGCGACACGCTGCATGGTGAGGCGATTGAGCCGTTCGATGGGGCCGGCGATAGCCTTCGCGACGAGGGTGCTGAGGACCGCAATCACCACAAATGCAGCTACTACCCCAATCGTCGAGCTTCGGGCAACCCGCCGCATCAGCTCGTCGTAGACGGCGGGATCCACAACGGCGTCGATCTCAAGAGCGAGATCCTCGATGGTTGCGGTGACCAAGAATGGACCACGAATCTGGTCTGATGCTGCAACGGGTGCGATGGACGAAGGTGAGCCGACCGTTGTATATGCCTCGTCACCGCGCTCGCTACGAATGACAATCGACTTGATGGTGTCCGAGAGCAGTCCGCTCGCGAGCCCCTCAAGGCGTCCCGGGGCCAGTCGCGACGGGATGCCTTGGACGTAGTCGCTGGCGACCAGGAACAGATCGGTCTCCGGGACGTAGACCGAGTAGGCTACTTTTGCCCGCTCCTCTACCTCGCCTGGATTCGCCCACGGGTAGCGTACAAAACCGGTCTGGACTGCGTCGATTTGGCGGAACACCTCATCGTCTGCAACGTTGGCACCAACAAGATCGGGAAACGGATGGAGGACAACTGTGCCCTCTCCGTCCAGAACATATATGTAGCCGGTGGGAGAGATCTCGACGGCAGCGATGTACGTCTCGATCGAGTCCAGATCAGGAGCGGCTCCATCACCCTCGAGCCAACCCAAGTCGCGAATCACGGAGTCTGCCTTTTCCGCGACCGCTCTGAGTGTTGCTTCGGAGTCGGCGAGGAGCAGATGCCGAATGGTTGTCGCAACGGACTCGACGCTCGCAGTTCCTTGCCTTACCGAAACCTCTGAGATGAGCGCACGCGTGGAAATCACATATCCAATGGAGGCGATCGCGCCAATAGCCAGAAGACCGATCGAGTAGGCAGATGCAAGAAGGATTGAAAGCGGTAAGCGGATGGAAAGTCTTGATCGCAGCGTGCGGATTGATCGACGGCTCATCATTTGCTGTTTCCGCGGTCCCGTGACCGCACCAAACTACCTCTCGATAATCCGACTATTTTACTACGAAATCGTGAAATCACAACCAAAATGTGAAGTTCATCACATTTCGTTGGGTATCAAGAGACTATGACGCTCTCCGACTATCGTCCCGCGAGATCATCAAAGAGAATTCGCATCGATTGTTGCTCGATTGGTCCGGTTACGATGTCAACCAGCTCCCCCTCGCCATCGAATAGAAGCATCGTTTGGCGTCGGCGATCGGTGTACTGAGAGGCAAAACGGACACCCTCATCGGTTCTGACATCTACGTAGCGGATGAGTAGGTCGTCGTCACTGTAGTCGTCCTCGATCCGGGCGACGTTTGCTCTATTCTGATTGCAGATAGGACATGAAACGTCCCAGACTTGGACCGCGGCGGGAACGCCGTTCCCCAACTGGGAGAGATCCTGCCGGAACTGCTCCGAGCGATTGGCCCGGACGGCGAGAACGACGACCACCGCAGCCGCGACTACGGCAATCGCGCCGAACTGAAGCAGCCTGACGCGCCGTTTTTTCTGGAGGCGCTCGCTCTTTTCCTGCTTCTTGCGAGCGAGTGTCTCGTGCGAGCCTGACGCCTTCTTCTTTGCCATGCGAGGAATGTACTGCCGGCGAGAGCCATCGTGCCTTCGCCGACATGGACTCCTAGAGCTCCGGGTTCGGCGCGAAGCTACCGCCTCTGCACTCTTTGAGATAGTTGAGCGCCCGGACCTGGCCCGTCATCTCGAGTTCTTCCCGGTAGACCGGATCGTGCCACCCTTCAATGTCAATCGATCCCTTGTACCCCACCGCTCGCAAGCGTGAGATGACTTCGGTCCAGTTCGAGTCGCCGAAGCCGGGGGTCCGGTGATAGGCGAAGGGCGGGACCATTTGGACCTTTCCTGGAAGCGCGATGTCAGCGTGGACCGACGAGTGAACTCCGTACTTCCGCACAACGTCCCACCGAATCGTCGCGTCCTTTCCATGGACGTGGTAGAACCGATGTCCCCACTCCTCGATCTGCGGCATGGGATCGATGAGACTCACCATCTGGTGGCACGGCTCCCATTCGAGCCCCAGAGCATCCGAGTCGACCGCATCGAACATCAGCTGCCATGAGGTTGGGTTGTGGGCGATGTTCCAGTCGCCCGACTGCCAGGTGCCCCCCATGTCGCAGTTCTCGAACGCGATCAGGACCCCTCTCTTCTCCGCTCGATCGGCCAGAGGCGCCCATACCTCGCGGAACCGGTCAAGGTTTTCGTGGATAGGGACCCCGCGAAGGCGCCCGGTGAACCCAGCAACGACATTGCATCCAAACTCGTGCGCATTGTCGATTGCGCGTTCCCATGAGCGCAGCGTCTCAACGTCCAACTCCTCGTGATCCAGAGGGTTTCCAAACACCGCGATGCTCGAGATGATCGCCTCCGATCCTTCGAGCTCGCTGTGGACCTCCGCTGCGAGCTTTGGGTAGTCAACATCTTTGTTCGTTTGCCACGAGGTGAGTGAGAACGATTCAAAACCGTGGGGGAGAATCTGGCGGATGTAGTTGGCGCTCGCGGTGCCGGCGCTGACGAGCGTTCCAATCCTGATGTCGAGTGCTGCGTTGGGCGATTGATGTTCCATCTCTTTAGTAGACTGCAACCATCGAACTGTGGCAAGAGACGGATTGAACTGTGTACCATTTGGACATGGAGTTTCCCACCTCCCTTGGTATCCGCGTTCTCACCGTCGCGGTCCGGGAGCAGTTCGATTGGCGCTTCTCGCGTCTCTGCGCCCCCTACTGGCGACTCTACCGCAACGAGAATGGGATTGCTCGGGTAGCGATAAGCGGAGATGGGCCTCCTCACGACGTGACCCTGGAGCCGCTGAAGCTCCACCTCATTCCTCCCGATACACAGTTCGATGTGACCGTTGATCACCCTCTCGACCATTTCTACGTCCACTTCAATCTTGAGCTCCATCAGCAGGAACCGGTTCCGGGAGTCTTCACCTTGGATGAAGGCCCAGGGGTGCAGGCCATCGCCGAGCGACTCCGTTTCTCAGCCGGACAGGTCGACCCATTTGCGGTGACCGGTCTCGTCTGCCTCGCACTATCGGCACTCCCGAGCTCGGCATGGCGCGACCGATCATCAGACGCCCTTGTTCGAGAGGTGGAAGAGATTGCCCGCTCCGGCGCAGATGTTAGTCTCGCCTCCGTTGCAAGCGCATTCGGATGTAGCGAGAGGACCGTACGTCGACGGTTCCTCGCCGCCCACGGCGTGACTCCGCAGCAGTACGCCCTTACAAAGCGCATTGATCGCGCCTGCGAGCTCCTCCACTTCTCACGCCTGCCTATCGAGGAGATTGCCGAAGAGTGTGGATTCTCGGACCGATACTACTTCACTCGAACCTTCAGTCGGCTTCGGGGCATGGGTCCTGCTGCGTTTCGTGATGTCGTGGAAGGACTGGCCCGGTAGGAGAGAGGCGACCTTACTCCACGTACTCCGGCGCCGCGACCCCCACATGGTTGTGGTATCCGGGGGCGTGTGATCGCCATCGCGCCTCTGCGCTCGCCTCAAGCGACTCGAACGGGTCGGAGCTCCTGGCAAGATGGGCGTCAAGTTCTGCGCGCAGAAGGTTTACCGCCGCCGATCTCTCGGCTGAGATCTTCGGATCCGAGTGCTCATCGGCGGTAGTGGTGCCGTCGGTGTCCGGAATCAGGTTCCGCGTCTCGTAAGGATCGAGCGCAAGGTCGTAGAACTCTTCGTCCCGACCCTCCGCGTACCTCATCAGCTTGTAGCGGCCGTTGGTGATCATTCGACCCGGCTCAATCGTGAAGCCCCACTCGGTGTGCCACTCGCTCACCACGTAGCGCGGTGCTGCGGAGACTGGTGATGCGACTGTCTCCTCGCGGTCGGAAGGTGCGGCCTTGAGGGCCGATGCGATTGACTCTCCGTCCATTTCTGCCGTGGCCGAGACGACCTCCGGGCGCTTGGAGAGACCGGCGAGATCAAGAAGCGTCGGCACCAGGTCCAAGAGAGAGGTCGGCCCTGTGACACGTCCTCCGGCAGGGATGTCCGGCCCCACGACGCAAAACGGCACCCGTGTTGTCTCTTCGTAGAAGGTCGTGTGTTTTGTCGCCGCTGAGTGTGCGGCGATCGCGTCACCATGGTCGGAGGTGAATACGATGTAGGTCTCGCCCAGATCGATCGCCTTCTCAGCACTCCTGAGAATGCGGGCGATCTCATCATCAACGAGCCCGGTGTAGTGCCGGTAGGCGTCCAGGTAGAGGCGAAACTCGCGCTCTCTCCAGCCCTGGGTCTGGGCGAGGCGATTGTGCGCGCAGCACTGATACTGGACACTTCGCGGTCGCGTCTGAAAGTCGGTGTCGCGGAAATTGGGGGGCAGCTCGGGTAGCGCCTCTGTCGGTCTCTCCGGCGGAAAGCCGGGCGTTGGCTCGTAGGAGGGCGCTTTGAGCGCCGACGGCACAACGTCGGCTTCACGACCAAGGACGTGACGCGCCATCTCCCCTACCCAACCGCAGATGTTATGTGGATTGAGCAGATCGATCACCGCAAGAAGAGGAGGGTGCCCACTCGTAGACCGGCTTCGAGCGGCGAACCAATCAACCACCTGATCGCTCGTGAACCGATCGCGAAACGTGTCCGCGTTAACCGGGTATCCGTAAGCCGGATCCACGGCCGTTTCCCCCATCGGCATCCTCTCAAAGCCGCGGAGTCCGCCGGCGTCGTGCTCCTTCCCAAAGTGAACGCACTCCCATCCTGCACCATCAAAGAGGGAACCCAGCGTCGGCGTGTCCGGGGTGATCGTCCGATTCTCGAATGCACGTCCATTTGAGAGGGCGCCCGTTCGGTGCGGGAGTCGACTCGTCCAGAAGCTCGCCCGCGCGGGGAGACAGAGCGGACACGGTGTGTAGACCTGGTCGACCGTAGCTCCGCGTTCGAAGAGCGAGTCGATTGCCGGGAACGCGGAGGCGCCACCATAGGCACGGATCGTACGGAACGAGAGCTGATCGGTCATGAGGACGAGAATGTTCATGCGTCTTCCACAGAGGTAAGCGTCACCCTGCTCCCGGCGCGTATCTCTGACTCGAACGTGCCGCTCTCGCGATTCACGCCGCTCTCTCGGATGAGCTTATACGCTGCCGCCGGCGGGGCCACTCGTAGTCGTGCATCCTGAGTCGCTTCAATCTCGATCCGCCACTCCTGTGGACCCCGCCACCAACCCGAAACGATAAACCCGCCTGGCGTACGCATTCGCTCAAAAGAGGCACGACTCCAGTCGGCCGGGATCGCCGGGAAGACGTGAATCGTTCCACGCCGATCATGAAGGAGCATTTCCTGCACGGCGGCCACCCCTCCCATCGCACCGTCCATTTGCATTCGTTCGGCCCGTCTCAAGATCGTCGCGGGGGTGCTTCGCTTGCTCGACGGACCTGCCGCGTCCCGATCCGCTGATGAAGCCTCGGCCCTCTCCTGTTCGTCCTCGTATTCCGTCCGCACAAACGGCGGAGCGCCCATCAGCGTCACGCCGTTTGAGACCGCATCGTGCATCGAGGCGCGTCCCTCGTTGGTGAACACTCGGCGCCAGAGCT